>NZ_JAUSTY010000032.1 GCF_030813115.1 Bacillus horti
CGGTGGACACCCTTGTCTTAAGCTAATAGCTACTACTGCCTTCGCTATTCGGGACTTGAACCCTATAGATAGCGCACATGCTGGGCGCACATAAATAAACACCAAGGCTGCTAGAGCCTTGGTGCTTGAACGAATACTTTTTTACAGTCTAAGAATTTATAAAATTTGATACAATGATTTCTTCAAGTTTTATAAATTCTGGCTGCATGTAAAGCTTCCTCTAATGATGGACTAGACAACCTCTTCGAGAGGCTTCAATAGAAGCTTTTCTTATAACAACTACTTTATAGCTACAAGAATGATACTATTCATCAAGAAGCCGCCCATTATCATGCCATTGACCGTACATTTTGTTTTCTTTCGTATTTTGAATGAACTTGTCTAATCTGCTGTTATATAAATCAGAATCGCTTTTGATGCTTTGAATGGTGTCAATCCGAATTCTTTTATACAAATCGGGAAATCTAACAAAATTCTCATACACTTCCTTATCTTCTTTTAACCTAACCTCTATGTCTTTATCTATTTGAAGAGAGCCCTCTCCCATATCAGGAAGCACTTTTCTTCCCTCATCCGTCATTAACCCAAGCCTTTCAAGTCGGCGAGCACGTTCCTTATTCAGCTCTGTCCAGTTACTTTTTTTAGCTCTAGGTGATAATCTTTGCGCCGTTTGGGTTTCAGATATTTTCTTTTTCGTTCCATCAATCCATCCAAAGCATAAGCATTCCTCCACCGCATCTAGATATAAAACCGTATCTGGTTTCGGTGATACACTCACGATGACCCAGCAAAATTTTTCAAATTTAGCGTTTTCTTGTAGCCACGACCTCAGTTCTTCTCTTGATTTAACAGTCAGTAGGTTTTCAACTTCCATAGCTAAAATATCCCCTCTATTATTTCAATGTATAATACAAATTTTATAGTGATGTGTGGTGTGGAGTCAAAAATAGTACAAGTTAATTTTCGTAGATCTCTATATTGCAGAGCGCACAGTCTGAATCATCAACTTGTTAAATTTCTCTGGTTCTTCAAAGCAAGCATAATGACCTGAGTTTTCGAAAATAATCAGTTCTTTTTTAGGTATATCCATATGCTTGAAGTACTCTTCCACCGTATCATGAGAGATCCGATCATAGCGTCCCATAATAAAATAAATAGGACAATCCACTTCTAGCTTTAGAGCTGTTTCTGATAAATTTATAGAATTCAACTCCCCCCATAGTGTTTCTGTTGAGAAAGAAAAACCCTTCATGAATTGAAAACGCTCCTTCCAAGAAAGGTGGGAGCTTAATATGTAGTGGAGGTTAATCCACATTGCATTTTTCTTGTACGTTACACCCTGAAAGGTAGTAAGCCACTTTCTTTGGGTTACTAAGTCTTGTACTCTTGGATACATTCCTCTTTCAGGCTTCCCTACAGCTGATAAGTCTTTTATGGCTTTGCGATTATTCCTGCGATAGGCTTCATCAAGAGTAAATGCAAAGGAGCGTTCTTCTTCCTCTATTCGGTTAATAGGCTGATTAATCCCCACATAAGCATGCACAAGTGAAGGGATTTGTTTAATTAACAAAACGCCTAATACAGCTCCCATAGAGTGCCCCATAATAAAAAGCTTCTTTTGGTTAAATCTATCACACAGATGCTGAATCAATTCTATTGCATCTAACAGCAGTTGACCGACACTCATTGTTTCTGCCAGGATACTAGGATAATAGGATTTCCCTGCCCCGCGTTGATCCCAATTAATAACAAGGAAGTGGTCTTCTAGCTCTCGATTAAACTTGTGTTGAGCTCCTGTTTGCGGACTTCCGGGACCACCATGCAAAAAAAGTAATAAAGGAAGCTGCTCATTACTTCCACGAGCAACGTACCATTGATCAACCCCACCAAGACATACCTTCTCCACCCTGTTAATCATGACTTAGCCACACCCCTACATACAAAATATTACAAGATATATATAACATAACATTAGCAATTTTCTGTAGTTTAGTCGAATAAAAAATGGATATACCAAGCACATTTCACTTTATTGTCAAATATTCAGGCTATTTTAGTGAGTTTTAGTCATATCTCCCTCTAGCAAATCACAGTAAAGTAAGGTTAATTATTTTGAAAATATAAGAAAAGGAGGAAGATACATGACCCCATTCAAAGTCATGCTAGCAGATGAGGATTCCCTTACACGTGACCTGTTGCGACTCTACTTGAGCCAGGAAGGGATAATGGTGTCAGAGGAATCTGACGGACAAGCCGCGTTACAAAAAGCCCTTTCTTCTGACCTAAATCTAATTGTGTATGATCTAATGCTCCCTGGTATTGATGGTTTTGAATTCTGTTCTCAGATCCATGAACAAAAAAGAACCCCCATCCTAATCCTGACGGAAAAAGATGAGGAAGGGGATCGCTTAAACGGGTTTAAAGCTGGTGCTGACGATTATGTAACAAAGCCTTTTAGCCCACGGGAAATCGTGCATAGGATTTTTGCCATTATTAAGCGTACCGCTAAGATAGCTCCTGGTTACAAGACGAAGACCTTTTCAGCTAGTAGCACCATTATTTTTCCCAAGCTTGTTATTGAACCTTTTACTCGGAAGGTTTTTGTTAACGATACGCATATTGAACTGACATTTATCGAATACGAGCTCCTCTACTATTTAGCCCAGCATGCCGGAAAAGCGCTTAGCCGTGAGCATCTGCTAGCCCATGTTTGGAAATATGACCATATTCGAGATTGCCGTACGGTAGATACTCACGTAAAACGAGTACGTCATAAATTAAATGCCATTTCCCCTGACGTTGGAAGCTATATTCAAACGATTCGTGGAGTTGGTTATAGGATGGAGGCTCTATATCCTCTGTAGGACAATCGTGTATGTAAACGGAATAGCCACAAATCATTAGACCAGTCTCAAGGTTAATGGGACTGGTCTAGCTTTTCAGCAGCCAGCATCAAGTCAAATATTTTCCGTGTTGTGTTTACATTTCTGACGGTCATTTTTTTGTACAGCTCTGTTCCAATGATCTTATTCATGCCACTTTTTGTTACATTCTTTCTATCCACAGACCAAAGAATAGCTCTATTTACGTACATGACCGTATCCACATCTTGTCGAACAGGTAGTTTTTCTAGTACTGACTCATTATCAAACTCTTCCCAGATAAAAAGTACATCACTTTTCATTTGATCATCATTCCTCCAGGTATCGGGGAGAGCAGCCATGACTTGTTTATAGTCATCCAAATCAAGAACAAGGACCTTAATCTCTAAACCAAAGCCTTCGAGGATCGCCTTTTCCAAAATGGAGGGAATTTTAGATTTTGTTTCCGTCCTATTTACAAAAACAATGTTACCAGAGTTTATATATGTTTTAACATGCTCCATTCCAGCCTGCTCAAACACGTTTTTGAGCTGTTTCATATCCACTTTATTTTTTCCGCCTACATTGATTCCACGGAGTAATGCCACATAGACCATTGTAAGACCTCCTTCCATTTAATTATGTAAGGCTAACTCATATCCGTCTAATATAGCTTGTAGACCGGACACGAAGTCCTTGTTTTTCTGAGCGCTCAACTCATTCTGTACTTGCTCCTGCATGGCTTGAAAAAAGTTGGGGTACTTATCCTTTAAACTAACAAAAAAACCTTGAATATGTTCATGAAAAGCTGGGTCAGAGAGTTGCTCCATTTGTAAAGCCTCATCCATCGTATATAGAATCGTATAGTTATTGATCAGATTAGCTATTTCCAGCGCTTTAAGTGGCGTAAAACCTACTTCTATAAGTACGTTTAGCATGTACTCAATGATTTCTAAGCGATAAGGATCAGAAGGAATGGTCTGCATCATGATCTCCGGGCCGCTGCGAATAGAAGACATGGCTTCCTTACTTTCGTTAGCCAGAAACATCATTTTCATTTTCCAATCCCATTCCTGCTTTGGGAAATTCACTTGCTTAGAAATAACACTTGATAACTGTTGAAGCAGTTCTTCTTTATTTTTCACGTGCCAGTAAACAGCCGAAGCTTGTACACCTAACTTTGCTGCTAAAGCTCGCATGGTCAGCGCATGAAGACCTTTTTCATTAATAAGAGAAATGGATGCTTCAATGATTTTTTCCAAGGTTAAATTGCGTTTTTTGACCACCTGACGTTCACTCCTTTAAATGAAGTATAGCACATTTCATTGAACGGCGTTAAATTACTATTGCCAAATTCCCAAACCTTATGTTATTATTGAACAGTGTTAAATTAAAAGAATTTTATTTTTTTTGCACCACAATTGAACAGTGTTAAATTATAATAAAATGGAGGTTCTGACTGATGAAACAAAAATGGATGAAGGGTACGTTAATTGTATTAATCACTCTTTTAGCATTTGAACTGGGGGGAGCTTTTTATGAATGGATTGTTGTAGCATCTCAATGGAGTTCTTATCCTCCCCAATCGTTTAGCATTCTTCAAGGGGAATATGCCTTGCCGCTGGATAGCTTCTGGATGCCCCTACACATGGTAGCGCAGTTTGTCATTGTTCTTTCTTTAATATTATGCTGGAAGGATAAGCAGCGAAGAAAATTCATGTTAATCCTAGTTGGTTTGTATATTGCTTTGAGGGTTCCAACATTTATGTATTTCATTCCAGAGTTGGAGTTTTTTCGTACCACTTCGACTGATACGGCTTGGAGCCAAGGGATGCAGGATCGTGCTGATCGCTGGGTGCTTTTGAGTATAGGACGGACAGCTATTATTGCCGTATCCTATGTGCTTGCTTGGATGGCTTTAAGTGTGAGTACGTTACAGACAAAGGTTAGACTAGATAATGAGAATGTGGTTGGAGTAAACTGAAAGCTTAGTTAAAATTAAAGGCTATCAAAAATCATAAATAAAATAGAGGCCGTGGTTAGATTGCTAATCACGACCTCTATTTTTTTATAGCATTTTCATTTTGATTTAGGTTTTTAAGCATTATCTTTAGAAACTATACATCGTTTGTTCCGCTTCTCCAATCTCATAAAATCAATTCAGATTGAAAAACGATTACCGCTTTGCCTGAAACACTAACTTCAAAAGGTTCTCCTTTTTCAAGCTGTACTTCAACCTCAATCGTTCCGGTTCGTTCCATTGCTTCTCCTTGTTTTGCCTTGAATCGGAAAGAAGATCCATCATGCTTTACCAGTTTGTGGTGAACCAAATATGCACCAAGGGGTCCGTTCGCATTTCCAGTTACAGGGTCCTCGTTGATCCCTATTGCTGGAGCAAACATCCTTCCCTTCACCAGGATATCCTCCTCTGCAGAATCCATCGTGAATACATAATAACCATTACATGCGAGGCGTTTACTCAATTGAGTAAGAGCTTCAAATTTCGGATTAAGCTGATGGAGAAGGATACTGTTTTTTATCCCGATCATCACTTTTGAGTGGCCTGTGGACACAACTTGAATCGGGCAATTTGCCAATAAATCCTGATCTGTAATGTGTAAAGCGTCCAAGAGAAAATCTCTGTTCTCTCCCTCAATGACCGAACCAAATTCGATTTTCCCTTGCCTCATCACGACTTTATAATCGTTTTCTTCGCGGATGACATCAACTGGTAAAATGCCTGCCCCCGTTTTCTGCCTCACTCGTGTTGTATCCAGTTGTTGTTCAACAGCACGTGCATAATGTGCGGCTATCGTTGCATGTCCACAGATAGGCACCTCAACGGTCGGGGTAAAGAAGCGAACGTGAACATCATATGTATGGTCGGTAGAAGAAAAAACAAATGCTGTTTCCGAATTGTTAAGCTCCCTTGCTATCTTCTTCATTTCGTTTTCCGTTAATCCATCCGCATTCGTTATGACTCCAGCAGGATTGCCAGAGAACTTGTTTTTCGTAAACGAATCAATCTGATATAAACGGAATATTCTCATTCCACCGCCTCCTTTTTGCATTAAGATATTTCGGTCGGCATTTGGCTTTAATGAAGCTTCATTCTCTCTTCCATCTGCTCTTTCGTATAAATAAGCTTAGCAGGGTTTCCTCCAACAAAGCAGCCAGCAGGAACATCCTTAATGACGACAGAGCCGGCAGCAACAGTCGCCCCATCCCCGATTTCAATTCCAGGAAGGATTGTCGTGTTTGCTCCAATCATCACTCGCGAACCAATTTTCACTTCACCCAAACGATACTCATCCACTAAGTACTCATGAGCTAGAATAGTCGTATTATACCCAATGACCGTATTCCGGCCAATTGAGATTTTTTCAGGGAACATAATATCCACCATCACCATTAAAGCGACGGCGGAATCTTTGCCTACCTTCATCCTAAGAAACGTTCGAAAAATCCAATTCTTTAAGGAAAGGAAGGGACAGTATCTAGCGATTTGGATAAAAACAAAATTTTTAATCACCTTGAAAAAAGGCACCGTTCGGTAGACCTGAGCCAAAGAGTTTTTTTCCTTTACCGGATATCTAGTCGTTCTTCTCATACGAATCCCTCACTATGTTCGTTGCACAATAGGTAAAAGATCTTTAATACTATGAAGCATGTAGGTTGGAGAAAAGGATTGTAAGTACTTCTCGCCCTTCAAGCTCCAAGCTACCCCAGCTGAGTCTACCCCTGCTCTTTGAGCCGCTTCAATATCAAAACGACTATCTCCTACCATTAGAGTTTTAGGGGCTAACGCTCCTAAATCAGACATAGCTTTCAGTACAGGCTCAGGATGTGGCTTCGGTTGGGTTACGTCTTGTAGGGTAACGACCGTATCGAAGTAGCTATCAATTTGGCATAGCTTTAAGCCCATTTCCGTTGTTAACCTCTGCTTTGTCGTGACAATGCCCATTTTCACACCTAAATGCTTCAGCTCTTCTAGCACTTCCTTCACATGTGGAAAGGCCTGTACCAGTTCATCATGCTTGCTTAGATTATATTCTCTATATACCTTCGTAAGCTCATCCACCTTATCAGGAGCGTAGTGAGCCATAATGTCATTTAAAGTCTTCCCCATATGAGGGATAATTTCCTCACGCGTATGCTGGCCCTCGGGAAAAAATTGCTTGAGAGCATGTAGCATAGAGCTAATAATTAAATCATTTGTATCTAATATGGTGCCATCTAAATCAAATAATACCGTTGTGTATGTCATAAAATGTATGGTCCCTTCTATACATCTTTACTTCCTTTATGCTTAATTTCATCGCTTAACTCAAACTCATTTAAGTAACAGTTTATTAGTTACTTTACACATTATTACTTTGCCGTCTTTTCGGTCAACTGAGTTGGCTTCTGCTCGAGCCTCTTCCAAATGGCGGCAACAACAAGAGTTAATAGAATAGCTACAATTAATCGAATGAGAAGAAGTGGCCAAACTGGTATCCCTAAAGGAATAAAAATAAGAGTATCCTCAATCACAGCATGGCAGGCCACAAGGAAAATAAAAAGCAGATAGACATCCTTCTTCTTAATGTTATCCTCCTTGACGGCCTGAATAATAACTCCTGCTCCATAGGCAAGACCAAATAACAGTCCCGCCCCTAACGTAGTAGCCGTATTAGCTGGAAGTCCTAGCATTTTCGTGACCGGTCTCATCGATTTTGTAAATACCTGTAGGAAGCTACGATCCTTCATCCATTGAATAAAGATCATAAGTGGAATGACGATCAGCGCAAGCTGGACAATTCCCATTAATGCTGTCTGTACCCCATATAAGCCAATAGCTAGCCATCCTTCTGGCTGAGCGGGCTCAGTGCTCATAAAGCCATATTGTGCCTGTTCAGCTCCGCCGTTCCAAAACAAATGAATGAGTAATGCAGATAGAACAGCTAGTCCGACTCTAACAATAATGGCTACAGACATGCGTATGCCAACCTTGGCAGCAACGGCTGATTCGATAATTAGATTATGTGAAAAGGACATCATCACAGCAAGAATAAATACTTCTTTGACCGTAAGATCTAAGCTTAAAATCGCTCCAATTCCAGCATACAAATTAACTAGGTTGGCTAAAACAAGCGGAATCGCCGTTTCACCTGAAAGCCCGATCCACTGCATCAGCGGGGAACAGAGCCAAATAATCCAATCAATAACCGGAGTAAAAGAAAGGATGGTCATGATTAGAGTGACTGGAAAAATCACTTTACCAAGAATCCATGTTGTTTTAACACCTGCTTGTAGCCCAGTATAAAGCGTATTCTTCCAGCTAGGTGGAGCGGTTTTCTGCTCATTCATAGATCATTACTTCTTTCCTGATTTTTTCTTTTTCTTTGGTTTTTTAGCTTGAGTTGTTGCTTGCTCAGAGCCAGAAACCGCTGGAACGTAATTTGGATTGTAATAAAGTTCAGTTTGTCCTTTTTTACGACGAACAATAATGGCTGTTACCGCAATACCGATTAAAACTAAGCTGATCACCTGAGCCACTCGTAGACTATCCGTCAGCATTAAGCTGTCTGTTCTAAGTCCTTCAATGAAAAATCTTCCGGCAGAATACCAAATCACATAGGAGAAAAATAGCTCTCCTAAGCGTAGATTCAGCTTGCGTAACCCAACAAGCACGAAAAATCCTAATAGATTCCATAACGATTCATACAAAAAAGTAGGCTGGTGATAATAGTATCCAGGCTGCAGACCACCACCAGGGTTGGAATTATAAATATACATTTGATTAATGATAAACTCAGGAAGCTGTAAGTTTTCTAAAAAGCCTCGATCTACAGGCCCACCATGAGCCTCTTGATTCATAAAGTTACCCCAGCGCCCAATCGCTTGAGCCAGAATAATCTGAGGAGCTGCGATATCTGCTACTCGCCAAAAAGGAAGGTTTCTTTTCTTACAAAAGATAATAGCTGTGATCACCGCTGCAATCAAAGCACCATGTATCGCCAAACCACCATTCCAAATGGCAAAAATTTGGCCAGGGTTATTCACATAAAACTCCCATTCAAATAGAACATAGTATATACGCCCACCTATAACTCCAGCTGGCACTCCAAAAAGAACTAAATCTAGAAATACGTCTGAGCTCATACCGTGCTTTTTGGATTCCCTGATACTCAGTAGTAAACCTGCTAAAACAGCAGTACCAAGTATAATTCCGTACCAATGCACGGGTAAAGATCCTATTTGAAAGGCAATCGAATTTAAAGGTTCATTCATTTCCATTTCTCCATTTCTTCCTTTTCTTTAAAAATCCTCATTTTCATCATTCATAATCGTTTCCTTTAAGCGTTGCTCAAACGATTCAGCAGCGTTAAAGCCCATTCGCTTTAAGCGGAAATTCATCGCTGCTACCTCAATAATAACGGCAAGGTTTCGACCAGGTCGGACAGGAATGGTGATGAGTGGAACCTTTGTATCAATAACCTTAATCGTTTCCTCATCTAATCCCAAACGATCATATTGCTTGTTTTGATCCCAATTTTCAAGGCGACAGACCACAGACACCTTTTTAAAATTCCGGACTGCTCCAGCCCCAAAAAGAGTCATGACATTAATGATCCCGACACCTCGTATCTCAAGCAGATGTCTAATAATTTCAGGAGGATTTCCTATTAATATATTTTCAGCCGTCTGACGAATAATGACGTTATCATCGGCAACTAAACGATGTCCTCGTTTCACAATTTCAAGCGCCGTTTCACTTTTCCCTATTCCACTATTTCCGGTAATAAGTACACCAACACCGTAAATATCAACTAATACGCCATGCATCGTTGTACTCGGAGCAAGCTTACTTTCCAAAAAGTTAGTTAGCTTACTAATAAGCTGAGTCGTTGGAAGCGGGCTACGCAATACTGGAATTTGAAAGGAAGCTGCTGCTTCTAGGAGCTCCTTGGGCGCCTCCATACCACGAGAGATACAGATGCAGGGCGTTTCGTCTCGACATAAGCGCACCATACGATCCTTCTTAACTGAAGCGGCTAATCCAGAGAAGAAGCTCAGCTCAGTTTTACCTAACAGCTGCACCCGATTGGCTGGATAATATGTAAAGTAGCCGGATAATTCGATTCCAGGTCTAGATATATCACTTGTTTTAATAGAACGTCCTAGGCCTTCCTCCCCCACTAAAACCTCGAACTTCAAGGGATTGACAATTTCACGCACTTTAATTGGACTCATGGACAGCACTTCCTTTGCCAGTGTATAACTTGCCTATAGTTCATTTTCTAAAGCTTATCGACTATAGTTCTCATCTTTTATAGTTCATTTTTCTATAGTTTATTGCCTATAGTTCATCTTTTATAGTTTATCACTAATAGGGAAAAAGAAGCTAGGTTTTTACCTAGCTTCTTTCAACATGCATGCCTTCTTTAGCATTGCTCTAGCTTTGCTTCTCCTATGCTTTCATTGTGGAGTTACGCTACTCCACCTCCCTACCTTGTAACTCGATTAACGACAAGCTTTTGAATCAATGTATTTAGAATACTAATGATTATCCCAGCAATAAAGGCCGTGCCAAATCCATCAATAACAAAGCCATCTATAAAGGATGCGGTAATCAGTAAGGTAATCGCATTAATAACAAGAAGGAATAAGCCTAGAGTGATGACGGTAATCGGTAGTGTTAAAAATATGAGAATAGGACGAACTATCCCATTAACTATCGATAGAATGACAGCCGCTAATAAAGCCACTCCCGCACCATCAATGGAAAATTTGGTTAACCAACCGGCCACAATCATAAGTGTAGCCCAATTGACCAAAATTCCAAGCAACCATCTCACATTTAATCAGCCTCTCTTTCAACAATTTGAATGGAACCCGTGTTGGTTTTCGCCTTCACCTGGTGCCTTTGTTCTTCTCCTTGTTCAAAATGATACGCCTTAAGCTTTGAGCTCTCTTCATCTATATTAACACGAGTATGAGGAATTTGTACGTTGATTTGCCCATGATTCGTATTTAGTTCCCCATAAACCCCTCTACTTAATCTAGGGAAAGTCACACGAATTAGCCCATTGCTTGTTTCCGCTTGAATCTTACTATTCTCTTCGCTCGTTTGCTCCAAGCGAATACTGCCGTTCGTTGTTCCACAGGTGAACTCTTTTAATTGACCTCCGGCTTGAATGCTACCGTTTGTCGTTTGACAGCTGGCTTGCTCCACGTCTACTTTTCTTAAATGGATGCTACCGTTAGAAGTCTGTAAATCACACTGTTTAAATTCGGCTTGGTTAAATTGAATTCTTCCATTAGAAGTCTGTCCATCTACCTTTAAACCTATGACATCATTTACTCGGATAGAACCGTTCGTCGTAATCAGCTTCACTTCGTTAATTTCAAAATCGTTTAGGCGGATAGAGCCATTATTTGAGGAAACATGTAACGATTGATAGATATGCAGAGGTAGCATGACCTCTATCGTTAAACGTATACCTTTTTTCTCTATCGCTTTAAACATAAACGAATCTCCAACATAGGAATGCTCTAAAATTTCCTCCAAAGCTCGGCGTGCTTCTGCCTCATCCTTTGTTCTGGATACAACTGCATTCACCTCTAATTGAGCGTAATCCTTCTCCCATGGATTAATTCGTAAGCTTCCGTTAGATACACTAAAATCAATTTCTGTCGGCTTAAAGTTTTGAATCTGAATCACTTCAGTAACCTTAGCCCCACCACCGATATTAAAATCTAGGTCTAAGTCTAAATCAAGGTTTTGAACCTTTTCCACCGCTTTACCGATGAAGTCCATCAGCTTGGAAGCTCCTTTATTTGCACTCCCGATAATTTTTTCCGTAGCATCATGCAGGTCATCTTTAAACTTGTTATATTGCTCTCTATTATCCTTTTTCGTTTGCTCAGAGCCTTCACCATCATCCTCAAAGAAGTCATAGTCATCTTCTTTAGTGTTCTTTTTATCTAATGCCGTGATTAAAGCAAAACCCTCTTCAGCCGTAATTTTACCCTCTTCAATCATTTTTAAAATCATTTTCTTTTCATCCATTTTTTGTTCCTCCTTGATATTCACTTTTTTGGAATTTCTCAATAAAATCGTTATATGCCTTCAATATCTTGTCTTCACTAGGGATAAACTTAGGTAAGTCTTCGCTTCCTCTATAGCACTAGATCTGATTAATTCTCTTTAATGCTTCCTCTGACGAAATTTCACCACGATTGAGTTGATTTAAAATTTCTTGCTTCAGCTCCGATTTCTCACCTGGCGTATATTCCTGCTCGTAGCCTAAAGCCTCAATCACTTGTTCAAGACGATTCCTCACCGTTGGGTAGGAGATGTTCAGTTCTCTTTCCATTTCTTTAATAGAGCCCCTCACCTTAATAAATATTTCTACGAATTTCAGCTGTTCTTCCGTTAAGGAACCTAATCGACTTGTTTCAAAGCGACCAGAAATCGTTGTTTTACATGAGTCACATTTAAGCTCCTGAACCACTAACCTAGACTCACATACTGGGCATTGCTGTGGAATGCGATGCTTCATCGTAACATCCTCCTTTTATTTTTCTTTTTAGAATACTCGCATAGCTGTTTATTAATTAAAGTATACCCCATATTCAATAATTTTCAACACTTATTTTAAATAAATTAATATTAACTTTAATTTTATTAATGTATTATATTTAATTCGTCAATATTTTAGCATCCCTCTTCCTTCTCCTTCTGTTTCTTAAAATAGGAATGAAGTCACACAAATTCAATTAAACATTTCGTAGAAATCTGTCGATATAGTTAGTAAATCATTGTAAAACAGACGACATGGATTTAAATATCTAGGATAAGTGAGGCAGAACTATGGATAGGACATCACTAATTGGAATTATTTTAGGGGTACTTGCAGTAGGAGTAGGAATGGCATTAAAGGGAGCTAGCCCGGCAGCTTTATTAAATTTTCCAGCCATCCTCATTATCTTTGTAGGAACAGCAGCATCCATTGCGATCGCTTTTCCTGGCAGTGAGCTTAAACGGATACCGAAGCTATTTGGTATTTTATTTTCTAATCAGCAGGAGATGAGTGAAAAGGAGTTAATCCCCCTTTTTAGAGATTGGGCAACGATTGCTCGTAAAGAAGGTCTTTTGGCTTTAGAAAGTCATGTAGAGGAAATTAAAGAGCCCTTCCTAAAACATGGAATGAAAATGGTCATTGATGGACAGCCTCCTGAGTTCATTAGAGAAATTTTAGAGGATGATTTACATTCGATGGAGGAGCGTCACCTTGCAGGGGCAAGTATTTTTAGCCAAGCTGGAACTTATGCACCAACCTTAGGGGTTTTAGGAGCTGTTATTGGATTGGTCGCTGCTTTAGGAAGTCTTGATGATATTGATGCACTCGGACCCGCTATAGCTGCTGCGTTTATTGCTACATTAATGGGTATCTTTACGGGGTATGTTTTATGGCATCCTTTTGCAAATAAGCTTAAAAGAAAATCAAAACGTGAATTACATATTAAACAAATTATGATTGAATCCATATTGGCTATTCAAAGTGGTATTTCTGCAAGAGTTATTGAGGATAAAATTTTAACGTATATTCCTTCCAAAGAGCGTCAATTAGATACCGCTAGTGAAGAAGGTGAGAGCATTAATGTCTAAAAGAAAAAAGCAAAAGCATCATGAGGAGCATATTGATGAATCCTGGCTAATCCCTTATGCCGATATTTTAACCCTGCTCCTAGCTCTTTTTATCGTTCTATTTGCTTCAAGCTCTGTCGATGCAACTAAGTTTGAACAGCTTTCTCGATCATTAAATCAAGCTTTATCCGGGGGAACTGGTGTGATGCAGTATCAGAATCCCGTTCCAGGGACAACCCCGTCTGAGATACCTTCGAGGGATTATGCTGACGTTAATACTGAGGAGCATGAAGATGAGTTCCAAAGGCTCCTTGACACGTTTGCCGATGAAAATGATTTACGAGCGCTTATAGAACTGCAGCGCAGGATCAATGCGTATATTCAGGATAAAGACCTAGCTCTGAGCCTTCAAACAGAGCTCACAAGAGAAGGACTGCTAATTACGATTTTGGATAATGCGTTATACTCTTCAGGAAGTGCAACTGTTCGTCCTGATGCGGTGACTTTAGCTAGAGAAATATCTGGTCTATTAGTTACTGACCCACCTAGAAGGATTGAAATATCGGGGCACACGGATAACGTTCCAATCGGTAGAGCTTCTGCTTTCAGATCGAACTGGGATTTAAGTGCTATGCGTGCTGTTAACTTCTTAGAGATATTACTTGAAAATGAAGATCTTGACCCAAGAAAGTTTACAGCAGCTGGGTATGGGGAGTACAATCCAGTGGCTACTAATGATACAGATGAAGGAAAGTCTAAGAACAGAAGGGTTGAGGTATTAATTCTTCCTTATGAGGTTGAAACGGATTAACATCATAGAGTATGGAATAAAGTCTAATATGGAAACGAAATGAAGTGCAAAAATACACTTAATGGACTATAAATTTAACAAATTTGAGTTACCAAATGCAAAAATACACTTAGTTCTCGGGAAAAAGCTCTATTTTCTCCTTAAATGAGAACATAAGTGTATTTTTGCTCTTAGATGCCTGAATTTCTTAATAGAGGCAGGAATAAGTGTATATTTGCATCTATTACAAGCTATCCATGCCTCGTTTTTCGAATCTGTAACACTTTTGAAAGTCTAGTCCAAGTTACACACATCAAACTCAAACTCCAACCCTAACCCCTCCTCCACTCTTAATTCAGTTTAGTTAGTATGAATTTTATTATAATGCTGTGTTAAAGCATTCCATAATAATGGAGAGCTTCATTCAGATAAGGTTCGCCTTCTTCCATCAAGCGTCTTTCTCCTTCACTCCATTGATCTCGGTCCTGATCCACTCGGAGAAAAGCAGCTATCACATTTGGATCATCGGTTATAATTCCGCTGATCATTGTTTTCCAATCGTCACAAAGCTTCTTGACTAAATCTGATTCTAGTGGCACCTTAGATGCACTGAAAGCAGCTGCAAATAAGATAACCCTTCTAAATTCGTTATAAAATAGTAGCATCTCTTTGTTTGTTTTAAATATGGCTTCCATCAACTCAGCATCTTCTGCTGGAAACTGATAGTCACCCCAATGGTCAATTTGATCGAGGTTTAAATGGTTCATTAGATACGCTAAGATGCTCCAGGGAACCTCGTATCCCCTAGCCATTAACTGTTTAGAAACATCAATAGCATTTAATTTTGCTTCCAAGCTTCCCATTTGCCGATACAATAAAGCGCTCTGATCATCAAATAGTTTTTCAAGCTCCTTTGAGGAATCGGGGTTCTTTATTTTAGTCTTTATCTTTTCTAAAGGAAAGCCTAGACCTTTATAAAAGTTTATTTGGGTCAGTAATCTTACATGCTCTTCATTGTAAAGCCTATGACCCTTGTCATTTTTATCTGCAACAAGGATCTGTTCGTTGTCATAATATTGGAGCGTTCTTCTAGAAACCTTACACAGAATGGAAAGCTCCTTGATTGTGTATGTTTTCATAGCATCTACCTCTATTCTAAGGTAAGGATAAAGTCTTGAATCGTTTCAGCTAGCTTTTCAGGGTACTCGCCATTTAGGGCATGTGAAGCGTTAGAGAATAAAACAACGCTACTTTTTTGATGCATCAAAGATTCTTTGGCGAGTGAGTATGATTTTTCTGCGTTGTGCATCGTAGAATTGTCAGCTAAAATCGCTAGAACGGGTACACTGATTTCTTCTAACTGCTCTGCTCTTATTTGAGTAGGATGAGGTAGCTTACTTTTAAACGTTCTCATTCCCGTCTCGATCAACCTAGCGACGGGCTCCTCTTCATTAACTTCGGCTCCACCAGATATATAGCTTAGCATCCTCTCTCTAATGGATTGCGGAATAATGGGTATAGAGGCTGGAATGGAAGCGGCAATCATTTTTAATGGAATAGGTCCAAACACTTGTATGGGATCAATTAAAACTAACGATTGAACTTGTGGAAGTTCCTCTTGAATGATTACATTGGTGGCATTCCAGCCTCCAAAGGATAGACCCAATAAATGAATTTGAGGTTCTTCTAATGCAATAATGACCTCTTTTAGCCAAGTGGCTTGATCATACTCATCCTTTATCTTAACCGTTTCAGTACTTAGTCCCGGTTCTCCAATTAAATCGATCGTATAGACAGGACGATGGCTCATAAAGTCTATCAAGTTTGGCTCCCACATCGGAGTAGAGGCTGCCTTCCCTGGAAGAATTAATAGTGGAGCCTGGTTCGCAGTAGCTGAGTCTAAAAATGTATATACTTTAACCTCTCCAAAGCTAGTTGATATGATTTTTTCATTTTGTGGTTCAGGTAAGCCTTTCATAGCTTCCTCATACACTTCTTTAAACTCTTGCTCCCCTTCTATACTGACAAAAGATGAAACTCCATGATCTGGCTTAAATAAAGAAAATCCTAATGAACCGATTAGTAATAGAAAGATGACTAAAACTATATAAAACTTTTTTCTCTTTTTTCTCATCATAGCACTCCCTTTATGGTTTTAAAACAAGAGTAACGTATGACGTAACGTAATATGCAAGTACATTTTCAAGATGAAGCTAGGCGGGGTTATATGTATATAGTAAGGTGACGATCGCATCACCACCCTACTCTTGATAAACTTTTTAAATTTAAGCGTGATCAATCAGCATTTCCCACAAGCGTTCATCCTCCTGCCCAATGGTCCACATGCCCACACCTAAAATACCGAATTCATAAGCAGCTATATCGGCTATACGAAGCATCGTATCAGCGTCTGGGAACACGACAATGCTAAAACCATCTGCATCGCCTAAGAATAGGTTACTGACCCAAGCCCCTATGTCCTTTACTCGCAATTCAACAGGATAATCCTGAGGAGCAGACAGCTCGAAAATAGAAGAATGAACATAATCCCAATCTAAGCTTAAGGATGTAGGCAATCCATCCTCTCCCTTTTGCCGCGTATCTCTTTCTTCCCCTTCTAATAACTGAAAAAAGCCCCAATGCTGATTCCATGTTACTCCTATCCGCGGTATTCGCCCTAAGGTTTCCCAATCTCCATTAGGCAGCTTCACTTCTAGGGCTTCCTGTGGATAGTACCAATGAGCGTCTGCTGCTATAAGCAGATCTGTTGTCATGGTCACATCAGATTTTAGACCGAAGGAGCTTTGCGGGGAAGAGCTAAGCTGTCTTGTTAAGATTTTCGTCGTCCCAAGATAGCCGCAAACCTCTCTACCTCTAACTCGTACTCTGATTGTATACATCGTCCCTGATCTCAAGGGGTTACTAGGATAATATGTTCCTAATAAGCTTTCTCCCTCGTACAAATCAATTCTTCCATAATGGGTATTGACACATAGCCATACGTTCCCAAACACAACCCCTGCCCGACCGTAAAGCTGGTCTAGACGAAGAGTAGCCCGAACAGATAAATGCTCGAACTGATCATACGTAATTCTGACCTCCCCACTTCCTGTCAGCCAGCTGTAGGGTCTTGCGCTAGGGTCCGAGGTAGACTTTGCAACCTGCCAGCTTCCTGAAACTATGTTGTACATATTGGAGGGTAGAACTCTATCCCAATCTCGAAAGTCGTCATACCACACATGAACGTGCTCAGGTGCTCTGCGTAGTGTTTCAAGTGTTAGCTTGAATTTATTTTCATGGGGCCAAGCTGGATTTCTATCACGATCTGTAAAAGTTCGGGGCTTTAACGTGTAGGCCGCCTCTCCCGCATAGTGCTCGTCAGAGAAGCTTTGGCACACACGAAATCCATAAAATTGTGTGTTGACCTGACTATCTTGACCACGCAGCTCTAATGTATGGGTTCCACTTGAAAGCTGGAAGCGACCTATACTTACCCAATGAGTCGTTCTGAAATAGGGGTACCATTGAGGAACATTTCCAACCGTGTGCCTCTGACCATTCAGCATAAAGCCTAACCTTTGGTTACTCCACCAGGGAAAGTTTACACGCACCACAAGATCATACTGACCAGTCGTAGACACACTGAACTGCCACCTGGCGTAGCCTGGATCCTCATAGCCAATAATGTTGCCATTCCCATCCCTTAACGGTGCTGGTGTTCTTGGATAAACAAAGTCGAATGATTGATCCTCCCCCATTGCTCCTGATCGTGAAACATAATCCGTCCCTCGTTGATCAACAACAGTTCCTGTAAAGCTAGTCACCTGTCTCTTAGAATAGGCAGTTAGAAACCTCTTTCCATCATAGCTTTCTCTAGTAAGACTCGTTGAATCTACATCATCTGCTCCTGGATAATCATAAACATGCAAATAGAGCCAATGACAGTAGTCCGTATCCTCATAAAAGCTGGCATAAGGGATGTAGGCTTGAGTTTCCGTCCCCGTCCGATATTGATCTGTATGAGACAAGTCGCCTAGCATCCATCTTAGAAAGGGCTCAAAGCCACCTGCTACTCCTCTCCAGTTGTTGCTCTGACCAACGTTTTCAGGGTAATCTGTAATTTGCCAGCGGTGGCCATACGCCGGTGCTCCCGTAAATACTTGTTCTGGATGGAAGGCCTGGGTCGCATATCGTAAAACGGATCTCAGCCATGGGATCGGAGTGGTAGCTCCAGGAGCTGATCCTGACCAAGCAAAGCCATAGGTCATGATTTGAGCCGTATCACATAACGGAGCAATTCGTTCATACTCACACCAATTTTCCGGTCCTACCGTTACACCTGGTCCCGTCATTGGAGGTAAATCAATATGAACATGTCGATTGGAAGCTCGTCCTTTTACTTCACTATAGAAACGTTCTAGTAATGTATAAATCTCTTCCTTCAAATCATTTGGGCCACGTTCTAGATCAATATCAACACCATCACACCAAGAGAACTCATCTAAAATACGATGTAGCTCACCTATTAATCGATTTTGAGCGGCGGGGTCTGTTAAAATGGATCTAAAAATAGATTCAAAGCCGTCATTTTTTATTGTTAAGAGCATCGTAATATGCGGCCACTGCTCCTTAACCTGCTGAGCCACCTGCATAATATCCTGTAGGACAGGTGTACGACCTGCTTCATTGTTTTCTATCGTATCCACGCTGCTCCAAAGACTTCCGTCATGCCTTACATCAAAAAAGAAAAGCCCTAGCTGGGTCAGCTTAGGGCCAATTCGTCTCATGCTTTCTAAATGACCTTTTGTCCTGGGCCAGGTCATAAATTGACGATGTTTCGTCCTATTCGTCTGCATCCTATACACCTCACTTCTCACTTCGCTAAAAGCCTAGCTTTGGCTTCTTTTCTGCAACTTACTCATTCATCAGCACTTACGTTCTTACCCTACCATTTTTCACCTTTTAACCAGGTATCCACTTCACATAGCATATAGCCTGAGCCTGTCCAGATGTGCTCCGCGTCCCCGCTTCTCTTAAGATCTACGTGAAATTTGCCGAACAAGCCCGGAATCGTATGGTAAAAGCCTGTAAATTGAGAGGTCAATTCTCGATTTACAGCCACTATACGAGAGCTCGCTTTAAACTCTAGCAGGCTGCTTGCTTGAAGTGGACGTTCTAAAATAAACGTACGTGTGCGATGAAAGTGGGCAAAAGATACGCCTCTAGAAGGGTGAGGACTGGTCGAGAGAAGTGTATAATCCATTCCTCCCGTTACTCGACTGTCGATATACTGCTCCTCAGCAGGGAGTGCTCGATTAGGAATCCCTAACACCTTCGCTCCACGAATAACGGCATTAAAATGTCTTTTTATCAGCGGCTCTGGGGTAGAATCCTCACCACTTGTGTACTCCCTGCTCAGCATTTCTCGATTGGCTAGAATATGCCCTGTACTTGTCCCACCTTCTTGCAGCTGTAAATCAGAGAAATTCAGCTCGCCTTCACAATCCTCCATCACCAATCGTATGTCCACTTCCTGTACAGCCTTATCAGGTAGGATATCAAAAGTACGAAAATAGCGGGTCCAGAGATCATTTTGCATCCTTCACTTCACCTCCCTTCACCTTCTCAGACTATGAGCTTCGTGTTTCTATGCCCTTTATCCATCAAAGGACCACCTGATTTCTGAAGGATGGCCAGTCCAGACGGTAGCCACCGTCCCGCCCTGTAGCATAATATCCGTCACACGAACCTCTCCTGTGCTATTTTCAACGATTGGACGGACTTCCACATACTCGACTCGTTTACCCGAATTGGCTGTCACAGTCAGAGCGTGTACGTCAAAATACATCGCTTCCACATCCTTTCTAGCGTATATGTTATTCTACTATAGACTTTACTTCACATTTTCAGTGCCCTTCTCTTATGCTTTTTGTGTTCTTACGTGAGTTAGAAAAAACTCTTATACTTTTAAATCCCTGATGATCTTCTTGTTAAGCAAAAGCTAGGAAGCGAACATCACTCGTCCCATCTGTATACTTGATTTCTATTTCGACCCCAATACGAGCATTTTCCCCTTTGGTAAGTTCCGAAGTAGATGCTCGGAGACTTAGGGTATATTGATCACGATGAGAAGGGTATACCTTTTGACTAAGTGTTTTAGCCACTCCCATGCTTCCTTCACAACGGAAGGAGGCTTCACCGCTATAGCCAAACTCTGGATCAATCGTCCAGCCATTATTGACCCAATACGCATCTCCATTTTCCGCTCTTGAATTCAGGATATAGTTAAAAACCATAAGATTAAGCATATCCTGATGATTAACGGTATCCTCACTCTGAAGATTGCTGGCTACCTCTGAAACAGACCGCAAGAGTTCCTCTAAGCCTGGCTGAATGGAGGCAAGCTCTAGCTGTGTGTTCCAAGGCTCTAGGATGTTGTATTTCCATTTTACAATCTGTGTCTTCAGATTGACCTCAAGCTCGGCATCAAACACATTCACTAAATCCCCCAGCTTAAAGTATTCATGCTCTAAGCCAGCTAAGTGAGACAGGTCAGACGCACTTATTTTATATGAGGCCCTAGGAACGGACAGCTTATCCAGGATCTCCTCCGCCTTTTCCTTCAAATGATAGGGATTAGTGAAGCGATTATCCTTGAAGGAGCGCACGCGCACTTGATTTGTATATTGAAAGTTTTCAATATACTCACTGAATTCATTGGCGTCGGCAATGGTCATTCCATTTTTGCCATAGGGATATAAGCGTGTGATCAGATCCTGTGTATCGTACTCCGCCTCAAGGCTTTTCATATTTTTTCGATAAATAATCGCAATCCCAGGATCCTCATACTCATGGGCAATAAGATCAACCGTTTTTGTCCTGCTGCGGAATATCAACGCTCCTCCCCATAGATCTGACACCTCACGTAGAGCTTTTAAACGATTGGTTAAACCTAGATCAAGTGTAAGATTTCGGTTAAGCTGGACATCGATTTTTCCCACTCGCCAGCCTGTTCCCTCAAGAATATCTCTCATAGGGATACCCGGCTTTACATCCTCCCACTCAGCTACCTCCAACGGAGCCGCATATTGCAGATTGTACCAGTCTGCTTCGGCATAAACCCATATCGTTTTCATCCCACTATCCTCACGGGACTTTATGATTTTTCGAATCACATACTCCTCGCCTATGAGCTTTATGATATTTTCATTCCGTAGATAAACCGCCTTTGGATCATGGAAGGGCAGAACAAATTCCAAGGAGTCGGCACCATTCATTTCTTGTGTAAGCATGATTTCACTTGCCTGATCAAGAATAGCTAGCGTCTGGCGGCGCTGATCCAAAACAATTAGAGAAGCTCCAGCCAATCGTTGTTCAGGAGAATCCTCAGGAGCTCTACCAAATTGGTTGTATAAGCTTTTTCCTAGATCATTATATGAATGTATTCCCCACTGATTGTAGCGACTCATAGGCTCACGCCCTTCTTATCCAGACACAAGGATAATGTGTGCGGAATAATAGCTCCCCTGTAGCTGGAAAGGTATCTGGCAGGGCACCGTAAGGCTGGCTGACTCTAATCGCACCGGCTGGAGCCCCTTGTAGTGAGTTATCCATGCCAATCGGGTAAGTAAATTCCCTAGCCATTCCGGATAAACCTGGAGCACTATTGGAATTACGAACTAACCAATACAGACCAGGAGTCAGGGTCACATTAATCTCAGCCGTCTTCACTCCAGTTTCTGTTACAGGCAACGTTCCAGCATCTACCATTCGCTCACCTGGATAACAGGAGCCATTATCCTTGTATACTCCTAAACGGGCCGTACCTGTAGTAGCTGGAACATCCACTCGAATCCCTAATGCATTATAGCTGCTTGTCTCAGTGACCAGAAAAGGATACGCATCAAACAAATTGGCTCCAATTAAAATAGACTCTGAAGTAGGTCCTGCCACAGCTGTATTTGTCCTCCAAGAGCCGCTTGGCTGAAAAATAGGGGCGAGGGCCCCTATTTGATCAAACACTTCAGCATCAGCAATAATGTATTCGAAGTCCGCTGTCACTTCATCTTCTGGAGTCTGCTGCTCCAAAAAGATAATAACTCCATAGGCAGGCTGAATCTCGTATTCACTAGACGAAACCTGCTCACCATTCCGATAAATGATCGGGGAAGGAGAGTCTAACCAATTCCTCACTGTCCCTTCATAAATACGATAATGAAGCTCAGCACTCTCTTGATCAGCAACTGGCTGTAGATCATGCCCAGCCATAGCCCCACTCTTCATCGTTAACACTCGCTCAAGCTTCGTAATGGAATGCTGGATTCCAGATAGATGTGCTGCTAATATATCTTCACTCTTAAGATCCTGAAAAGGTGTAAATACCATTGTTTCTCCTCCTTATTTCCATCTACTTCGACACGTAACAGTGACCTCTTGAAAGCTAGCTTCTCCTGTTGTATGGAGCTCAAGTGTGTTCGCACCGGAAATAGCTTTAGGGAAGTTAAGACTACTAATTAGATTAATCGCACTAGCTACTCTCCCGTCAGCATGCCTAATTTTCGCTGTCATCAGAGCAGAATCCAGCATTAGGGTGTCCCCCTCTAGAAGCTGCCCCGAAAAAGCAATGGTTCGATCATTTAAAGTCACACTAAGCTTGTCCGCTGCCGTACACTGACCCTCCACCTCAATCAAAGGAAATGACGTTTCCGTTCCACGTCTCTCAAAATCATAGAGGCCTTGCTCAGAAAAAGTAAAAATATCATCCTCTACAGCGTAGGCAAATGGATCAGGAACAAGAAAAACCAGTTCTCCACGCCCAACGGTTAAAAGCTGTTCAAGCTCTGTCGTGTCCTTGAGTACGGCGTAGTACTTTTTATCTGCTTCATCATCAAAAATAAGCTCTCTTAGTCCTTCCTCGGGACTTAGCCACGCCCCTACTTTTCTTCGTGCCGTTTGAAAAGTCAGCAGTTGGTCTGCTACCAAGGCTAATTCAACATGCAATTCTAATGGATCATACTGATAGCCAAAATATAAGCTACCGTGACGTTCTGGGATGACCATTGTTTTCGCTTGAATCGGGGGAAGCACGGGTCTACTAATCTGTATGACAGAAAGACCCATATCTCTACTATGAATTCCTTGATAAGAAAATCCTACAGTTGGCATTATACATTCACCCCCGAGGCTCGTAGTGATCTTCGCTGATACTGATACAGTCGCTGAGAGATCCTTTCGATATCTGCTTCCTCACGTACAACAAGCTCACTAATCGTTATATTCTGCACCATACCACCGTTTGTCGTGGAACTTATCTGACCGCTTGTCCTAAATGAAGGGTCAATAGACGGAACATGGAGCATATGCTTCATATCTGCCTGCACTTTGGGGATTCCCTTTGTAATAGACGAGCTAATAGGTCCAGCAAAATCAAGACGGTTCAAATCAGACAAAGGTCCTTCCTTAGCTGGAGAAAAGGGTAGCAGGTTCCTAACCTTTTGCACCAAATCCTTAGCAACTTGAATCACTTTACTTGCTGCGTTTCTAATCCCTTGGGAAAACATATCGATTAACCCTTTCCCTGCATTTAAAAAGCTTGTTTTGAGTGTGTTCCACATGTTCTGGAAAATGCTCAACAGCTTTGGTCCAATCATCTGAGCGGCAGATATCAGCTTTCCAATTAGAGATACTGAAAATAAGTTGGTAATAATTGAAAACAAATTCGAGGCAATCGACTTAATGTTATCCCATAAGCCTCTCCAGTTCCCTGTGAATAAATTGATGAAGCCCTGCACAATGTTCATGACAATGTTAATGGCACTTCTAATAATATTTTTAATGCTCTCCCATGTCCCAAGAATGAGATTTCCAACGAGCTCCCAGCCCCATTTCATCAATGTAACCACACCATTCATGATAGGATTTAATATTCCCATGATGATGTTTAGTGCTGTACGGATGACCGTTTGAATGGCATTCCAAACACCCGTGATTAAGGCACTAACATAGGGCCAAGCCCACTCCATAATCGCCACAATCGCGTTAATAATAGGAGATAAAAAAGCCATGATCCCATTCCAAATACTCTCGAAGATCTGCTTGATCTGAGGCCATATTTCCATCCACCATTCCTTCACTCGATTAAATTCCTCTGTAAAAAACGATACAAAGGCGTCAACGGCAGGCTGTATAAAAGACCAAATCGCTTCCCATACGGTAATCACTGTTTCTTTAATTTGATCCCAATACAAATAAAAAATAGCTGCTACAGCAATAACAGCTAGAATAATTAGCCCTATGGGACTCATTAATGCTGTACTCAAAGCTAGCCCCAGTGCTTTGATAGCTCCAATTAAGGGACCAATGGTGCCCGCTAGGCTCATAAAGGTTGTTCCTACCATTAAAGCGCTGGTTACAACGCTTGTTAAAGAGCCTCCTAATGTAAATATACTTGTCATAAATCCTTCCACACTGTCCGTGTTAATCGTCATATTTTCTCTAAGTGTGGAAAACTCGCTTCCTAAGGTAGATATGGCAGATTTCGTTTCACCAAAGGCTGCATTTGTAGCTGCGAACTTTTCCCTTGTGTTACTAAATTCCGTTCCAATTTCTTGAGCGGATGTTCTAACCTGCTGAAAAGCACTAGAATTGGTGACCACATTCTTAATTTCTGTGGCTAAGTTACTTAATGGGGTTGTATCAATCCCCAAACTTGATGCGAGAGAGCTAAAGCCCTGACGGAATTCAGTAAAAGCCTGCTTTGTTTGATTTAGTGAAGCTTTTGCTTCATTCATCCCAGAGCTTACCTGAGCCCCCATCTGCTTAACCTGCTGGCCTACCTCGTTAAGCTGTCTAGCATAGTTCACTAGATTGGCCATACTTCCTGCGAGCCCCTGAATGTCTGCTGCTTGAGTGGACACCTGCTCACCTCCTTGGCGATCGTGATTTTGCTTTTCGATCCATCTCTTTTTGTTCCTTCTCCATGTCCTCAGCCTTTATTCTGTAAAAGGCCATCCATTCTGTTAATTCCGTGCTAGAGATTCCTTCTAGCAGTTCAGCAACCGTACACCCTAAGCGATCCGCTAAATCAAAGTAAAATCTGCGCTCAGGGTGTTCCTTTAGTTTTTTACCGCACTCTCCACAGCCTGTGCATCCAGACCTGAAAGGGTCATAGCCACTTGTACAAGCTTTTCAATGACCCCACCGTTTTTAGCATTTAGAGCATCCCGATCCTCTGGCTGAAACACAGGCTCCTTCGATTCAGGATCATGCACAGTAAGGATCAGTAGCTCAGGGTACATGCGTTCAAAGTTAATGGCACCCTGCTTGTCTATATTGTTCTGAAGTAATCTAGCTCTTTTTGCCCCATTTAACCCTCGGATTAGTACCTCTGTCTCCCATTCATCAATGTGTACGACCTTCTCCTTAATATCCTTAACCGCTAAAATTTTCTCTCTCAAGTTAGCCAAAGCTAATCACTCTCCCTTCTTTATCTGCCACAGCTTCAAATTCTATACTTTCCTCAACAACGGCCTCCTGACTCGCTGTTACTTCTACCGTGCTCAATAATGCCCAAAGCTTTACAGCTGGTATATCCGATTCATCTGTATAAAACTCAAGAACAACAGGCTTGCCCTTGTGAAAATTGTCTACAAACAAATCGCTTGTCGTAAACCATTTGGCGATGGAGCCCGTTACATCTTTCTTTCCTTGAACTCTGTTCATTTGTGCTGAATGAAAGGCTGGTATCGTTTGATTGTCACTTTCTAACGTGAATGTATACTCATAAGCACCTGCTACGTTCGTTAACGGAACATACTCTCCACTCACACGGAAAAGCTGACCCTCCTGCTCTTCTGCAAAAGTGATCTTTCCTTCTAAACGGTTCAGTTCATACTCATTTTCTGGTACCACAATCCACAATCCGTCTGGATTCTCCTCATCCTCTGCATCCAGCAGTCTCTCTACTGTTATAAAAGCTACTCTGTCCCAAACCCTTTTGGAGCGGTCACTGATGACAAATTCTTTTTCTTCTGTATTAGTCATCATACTTTCTGCTTCAAATGGAATAGCTTCACCCGACACGAAGATATCCGCTTTATAGCCTGATATAGCCATATTCTTTCCTCCTTACCTTTAGTGTTTAAGGTCTTCTTTTCTTACTCTTGTCTTTCTAGTGCTGACCTTCCATTTCATAAATCCCTATTCATTTAGAAAAAGAAAACCTGGCTAACCGTAGATGTGTGTACACCTATGGTTAAGCCAAGCTCTCTTTACCTTTGCTTTTGATAGCCTCATAGTTTCCTAGCTTAATAGCTAGAACATAAATTTAATATAACAAGTTTTTAAATTAATTCTTTGGAACCTTGCGTCTGCGCAAAGCTTATACAGCACTAATAGCACCTGAGCCTTCTACTTCAATAGCAACCTCAACCGTTCCCTCAGCACTAGCTGTCACCTCATAGCTGGATACCTTAACCTCCTGCTCGAATCCACTCTCTCCATCTGGAAGGAACTGAACATATAAAGGTGTGTTGTTCAGCCAAGCATCACGGATAGCCACCTGTCCTGCAGTGTTACTTGGATCATAGAACCCGTTTAAGCTATAGCTTGAATCCTTTAAGCCTTGAAGACGTTGAATAAAATCTGAACCAAACGTACTCACGTCCTGATTATCCCCTTCATTGGTCATCGTTGCTTCATTTAATTGTAGGACCTCGCTAAAGCTTGTCCCATCCGTAGATACGTTTACCTTTAATTTTCTCCCTGCTAATGCCATTGTTCATGACCTCCTCATTGTTTTTCATATATTTCATGCTTTTGTGTTTCATGTTTTTTTATGTTTTCGTGTTCTTCCTATTAATTACTCTTCATTTTTCTATACTCTCTGCACAATCATCCGATAAATAGCTTGAACCTGCCTATTATCTGCCTCTTCTGTTGCATCTTCTACAACGGCTGCACCACTCTGGTAATCCAAGCTCACTAGCTCAAAGTGCTGCATGGGCAAATCTATATGTCTAAGCCCATTGGTCAGGGATTGCAGAATATCATAGGCTTCAGAATAGCCTTGTTCACCACTATAAATACGAATGGTCGACTGCACCTCTAAACTCTGCTGTTCAAACGTATTTAACGGCGTTTCAGTCGCCTCACCTATCACAATATAAGGCAGTGATGAATCGATTGGAGTATGATCAAACACTCCTGAAACCTTTACCATTAAATCACCATCTGCTCTACAAGCTTGTAATAACGCCTGCTGTATTTCTATTAGGGCACTCATAAGAATCCCCCTTCCCACACTTTTTTGTCAGTCTTCTTTTTGTTCACACTAAAAACTATGCCTGTCCTGTACATAAAACATTATCCAGGATGCAGGAGCCAAACCAAGCCCATAGGCCTCACCTCCTTTAAAAAATGGACAAGAAAAAAGACATCCTCTGAATCAGGGTGTCTTATCTATCATTTATTTAAAAAGTCTATGCACATTCTCGTCATGTAGGTCATTCATATAAATAAGTTTCAATTGGTAGTCAATAAATCATTAATCAAATAATAGATAGAATTCCCTTCAGGCTTATCTCCAGCTTGGCCATAAGCTGCCTTCTTAGCACATGAATACTGCTTTCTGAATAGCCTAGCTCCAAGGATATTTTGCGAATAGACCACCGCTGAAAATAGCGATATTGCACAAACCTCTTCTCTAGTTCATCAAGCTCTTCCAATGATTGATCAATAGAGTCAACAATGACTTGGTATTTTTGAATTTCGCGTTGTAGCTGTAGAGCCTTCTTTGATTCCAACCGTTCAATAGCACACTCTTCGGTCGAGCTCCATTTTGAAGCATAGTTCATGGAGCCCTCACGTATTTCATAATTCGTAGTCGTTCTCGGCTGGATAAACTCAATCTGATTACTCAAGTTGTTCATTCCTACCTTGTACTGCCTATACTGCTTAAGATGAAATTCGATCTCTCTAATAACAGAGTTACGCGTCTTCTTATCCTCCTGAACGGTCATTTTGACACCCCTTTCTTTTTGTTTAGCTTTTGTTACACGAACTGGATTGTATCAAGAATAACATGTCCAATAGAGCAAAATGTTCTGTAATTATATTGCAAATACGTAAACTTTCTGTTGGAAAACTTGTGCAAAAATACAGAACGTGTGTTCTTATTATAAAACCTTTGCGTATTTTTTGCAATAAGTAATTATGGAAACAGTGCGCGAAAACATATACGTCTAGAAACCATTAGAAACCATCGAAGTAACTGAGCATATCTTATCACGTATCTTACACGCATTTAAGCACATAAAAAAAGCCGTACTTAGCCCAAATTAAAGTGCACCCTTTGTAAAGGACATTTAAAAAAAGCCTAGGCAAGAGCCCTTAGAAGATGATCTCTGTATTGAACAGGGGTCATCTTTTTTCGATTCCATTGGTATCTATAGTGGTTATGGTAGGTCATATATTGCTTAATTTCTTTTTTTATCTCATCTAGAGTTGAACATTCTTTAATAGTGGTTTCATCCTTAAGGTGGCCAAAAAAAGATTCCTGAGGAGCGTTATCCCAACAGTTTCCTTGTCTTGACATGGACTGGCGCAATCCCATTTTTTTGACTAATTTTTGAAAGTCAGGGTGTGTGTAATGAGTTCCCTAATCGGAGTGGATAAGTCCATCCTTTGCTTTCTTAAAGGTTCTGTTCTTTTTTAGTTTTAAAAGCGTGTCGGTAGCTACGTCCATGGTTATGCGGTCTGATACATGATAAGCCAAGGCTTCACCGGTGGT
>NZ_JAUSTY010000033.1 GCF_030813115.1 Bacillus horti
TTGATATTTTTGATTTGTGGGACATAAAAAATGCTCCTCCTAGTCGTAAACAGTTTTTATTATTTAAACTGTCTACCACAAGGGGAGCATATCATTTTCTACTTTTGGGGCAACTCTTTTATGTGTCTATGTTTTTGCGAGTTTACTTTACTCATATGCTGAAAATTTATCTGTTTACTTATTAGCGGACTTTTTAACGTTTAAATTTGTTATGTCTATTAACGTAGCTTGCTCATAAATTCGGATTTTAAGCTAGAAATTTTATCCTGATATTCTTGTTCGATTCTATTTACTTCTGTGGTTGGCAAATTGTTGTCTGCAAGCTCTTCTTCCATTTCACCTAAAAGAGCATAAAAAGTTTGGTCTAAATTATTTTCTAAAGTTTGAGCGGCTTGCATATATTTTTTTGATAGGGCTACTAGATTTAACGTGCCATCCTCTTTTTTCTGTGTGTATTCGGCGTATCCTGAATCAAAAAGGTCGTTAAGCTTTCCTGTAGCAGATTGCTCTAATGCTGTGAAGGTAGGAACATAGGAATCTACAATAGCCTGTTCCGTCACTGGTTCATCCTGAGAGCTTCCTCCACCTGTCGAAGGCTGATTTTGCGAAGGACCAGGATTGCTAGTAGAGCCTTGATTACTAGGCTCCTGATTGTTTGAGCTAGTTTCGTTTGTCTCACTAGGCTGTTGTCCATTGTCGTCTGTCTGCTCTCCATCGTTATTCTCTTCATTTGTTGTAGGTGGCCTTTTACGATCATTAAGAATGTCATCAAAGGAGAAAAATTCCTTTGAAAACTGTTCATTAAGCTCTTGCTCCACCGCCTGATCAGGAGTTAAAAACTGATAAACCAAATACCCTCCCCCAAGCAGAAGCACAAGAAATAGCAAGGCCAGTATCGTTAGTATTTTTTTTCTCATGGTTCCCTCCAGTAGGTCAAGTAGATGTTGGTGATACACGTTCTAGGAGCATTTGTGAACGTTATGAAATGGACGAAACTTTTGTCTAATTAGTAAGTATAAGAATACGTAACAAAGCAAAAAACATCAAAAACTGTCTATTCTACAAACAATATTCGTTCAAATCTATGATAGAATGACTGTTAAGCTAGAATAATAGTGAAAAAACAAAGGGGAGTAAGCACAGCAATGTCAGAAGTACAGTATCAACAAAACCCTAAGCAGACGCGGCCGTCCAGAAGGAAAAAACAGAATAGATTGGTGAGCTGGGGGATTCCTATGCTTTTATGGATCGGGCTTGTAGGTGGGAGCTATTATTTAGCGACTGAAACTATAGATACATTGAATCAACAGCTAGAGCAGATTCATCAAGCTAATCAATCTAAAGTAGAGGAATTGAATCAAAGTGTAACTGAGCTTCAATTAAAGCTAGAGGGTGTGACCGAAAAGCTAGTAACGATGGAATCAGGTCTACAGCTTGTTCAGGAGGATCTATCTATAACTGGAGACTCTATGAATTCTTCAGATGAAACAAAGCAGGCTTTAAGTCAGCAAATTACTAGTCTAAACAAAGAGCTAGAGGGGCTAAGAAAGTCAATTCAACAGCTGGAGGAAGCGGCACGTGTCTACTAAGGTTCATGTTGCCTTAGCGTTGTTTTTTGCCCTAGTTGTTGGAGTGTTTGTGGCCACTTTTCAGCAGTTGCCCCAAGTGGCTATACAAACGCAGCAGTTAGCTCTCCCATTAGAACAAGCGAATGCGGACGAGCCTAGTGTACCCAAGCGTTTTGAAGACATGCACACTATGTTTGAGAGCTTAAATCAAACGGTGGATCAATCTAATGAAAATACACAATCCATAAGAACAATTTTATCGGATATGACAGAATTTGCTTTGGCTGAGAAAGCGGAGTTCGACTCACAGGCTCAGATGGTTGCGGATGCTCGCAAAATCAGTGCGGCAGAAACAAAGAAGTCTGCTGATCTATTAGACACAATCATCACAAATTTATTGGGTGATCCTATTGGACAAACGTTTGGTGATAACTCTACTATAAAAGTATTCTCTCTGAAGGAAGCGGGTTACAGAGGATATATGGCTAAGGTAAGGCTACATAATCCAAAAGCTGTACGCTTAGCTCTGGCAGGTGACGGAATCGGGAATAGTGGAGAGACAACCAGCCAAGCTGGAAAACGTCATAATGCAGCTTTAGCCATTAATGGCGGGGGATATGCTAGAGGAGCAGACGGACTATTATACCCAATCGGCATTACTGTGGTTGATGGGGAAATTAAGACGTTTTACCGGACGGATCTTAGCTTCGTAGGCTTTAATAGCAATGGTCATTTAGTTGGTGGAGATTTAACAACAAGAGAACAGATTCAAAACTTGGATGTTCAGCATGGGGCAACCTTTGTTCCAACGTTATTAAAGGATGGGAAGAAGATGCCTATTCCTAAAGAATGGCAAAACACGAGACATCCTCGAACTTTAATCGGTCACTTCTCAAACGGTGATGTGCTCTTTATCGTCATTGATGGTCGACAAAAAGGCTATAGTAACGGGGTTACGCTTGAGGAAGCTCAGGATAAGTTGCTAGAATTTAAAGTTGTGGATGCATATACGTTGGATGGTGGAGGGTCAAGCGCCTTCTATTATAATGGCAAGCTTTTAAACAGCCCATCTGATGGCAGGGAAAGAAGACTTCCAACAAACTTTGTGGTTATGCCATAAGAAAATTTGTTCTTAATAAATGAAATAAATTTGTTTAATTGTAATATAGGAACTAGAATCCAATAGCTAAATCCTGATAGGAAGCTTTACCTTCTTATCAGGTTTTTTTAGCTGGATCTTACAAAATGATAGATGAATGATCAGTTTAGTTCTTGAGTTTTTATCGAAACTAATATTATGCTTACCATAGCGCTCAATTCTTTAATAGATATTTAAAATAAAGCTTAGAGGGGACAGATGATTATGACTCACGCTAAAACCGTATTATTAGACCAACTATTAGCCAATGCAAATGACCGCAGTTGGTATCTTTCATTCCAGGAAGTAGCTGATGGAGTGACTGATGGAGAGGCAAATTGGAAACCATATTCTAAGGGTCACAGCATGGCTGAAATCGTTCAGCATTTGATTTATTGGAATCGAGTCTGGCAGTCGAGATTTGAGCAGTCTAACGTTACTGCTGTTCAAACATTAGAGGATAATGCTGATACGTTTAGGATAGGTAAAGATCGTACATTTTCTGAGTTGAAAAAAGACTTGTTAGATACACTCTTGTCTTGGCAAGACCTAATCATAAGTGAGAGTAGCTTAGATTCTAAAGTTCAGGGGTTTCCAGAAGACGCTGAATGGTGGGCCATAATTGGAAATGTAGCAACGCATAACGCGTACCATATTGGACAAATCGCTTACTTGAGGAAAATGCAAAAACATACCATTTCTTAATAAGAAGAAAGAAAACCATAGTAAAGCAGCATTTAATTTTATAATCGTATTCTAGAGGGTAGTACTAGCTTCGCTGGTACTACCTTTAAAAATTTTAAAAAGCCTATTTACAGAATGGAAAAGAGGAAGTATAATCTAAACATGATCTATTTTTATAGATCGAGTAAATTAATTAGTTTAATTTAGATTATTAGATTGAATAAAAAATATAGATCAAGAGAAATGTTGTGAATCGCTAGGTATATGAACCAAATGGATGGCCAAGAAAAAGATAAACTGGAGGTAAAAAAATGTCTAATAAGATGAACGATCAAATGATGCCTGTATCCATTGAGCAATCTAAGCTTTTAGGAAATCCTTTACGAATCAAGATAATAGGTGCCTTATATGGAACAGCCAAAACATCTAAGCAAGTAGCCACACAAATTGGAGAGTCACCTGGGAATGTTCATTATCATGTTCAGAAGCTCTATCAAGGTGGACTGATTGACTTAGTTGAGGAGAAAAGAGTTGGCGGTGTCATTGAAAAGTATTACCTTTCTAAAGCAAAATGGTTCAAGTCCGATCAGGATGTGAAGGTATTTCCGGAATTAGACGATAGCTTTGAATCTGCTTCAGCAACGAATATCAGTATGAGCCTACAGTTGAAGGAGTCTGAGCAAGAAGAGCTGCTAAATGAATTTCGAACCCTTTTAGAAAAATGGGTAGAGCGAACATCGACTCCTGAACACGCCATGGAAGAAGAATTTGTCATCGGGCTGAAGCTTGTTTCACGGAAGGAAAAACAGAAGGATTAATCATCAAATGGAAGCACCTAATAAATTTTTCGAATAGACAAAGTAATAACTCAAAGGAAGGGTAGGGAAGGTCATGGGGATTTTTAAGAATCGTAATTTTAGTTTAATGTTTGTGGGAAGGCTTGTTTCTAATATTGGGGGGAGCTTGTATGCTGTTGCAGCCATGCTACTTATTTATGATCTTGGAGGCTCTACCTTTTATACAGGATTAGCTGGCTTTTTATCGATTTTACCAAGGATCGTAGAGTTTTGCTCGGGACCTTTAATTGATCGTATCCCTATTCGTTCCTTACTCATTCGAACTCAGATGATACAGTCTGTCCTTCTGCTAATTATTCCATTAGCCGCTATGTTTAATTTTTTATCTGTGGCACTTGTTCTCATCATCACACCGATTATCTCTACATTTAATGTATTAATTTATCCGGCACAAATGGCTGCTTTGCCAAAGGTATTGCCAGAGAAGGATTTGACAAAGGGGAACTCCCTGTTCACCATAGCATATCAAGGAGTAGACATTTCATTTAATGGTATTGCTGGAATCCTTTTCGTGATGATCGGACCATTCGCCTTATACTTAGCAAATTCAGCTGCCTTTTTGGTGGGAGCGATTCTGTTTAGCTTTATTCGTTTGACTCAAAAGAGTGATTCATCTTCTGAGAAGAAATCTCTTTCTACAGATTCATCAACCGTAGAGGCGGTAACTAAACAGAAGAGAAATATGAAAGAATCGCTAGACAGATACATTCATGATTTAAAAGAAGGGGTATCAGTAATTGTTGGCAGCTTTTTCGCTAAGATATTAGCTGGAGTCATCATCTTGAATTTTGTCAGTGCGGCTACATTTGCTGTGTTTCCCGAGTTTGGACTGGAAATTGGAGGGACAGAATACGTTGGATTTTTACTTGTTGCGTCTGCAGTTGGGAGTTTAGCAGGTGCTCTCATTGCCCCTGTACTGAAGCTTGAACGATTTCCTCTAGGAAAAATGTACACAGTTGGCTATTTATTTGCTGGCACATGCTGGGCATTAGCTGCGTGGGCTCCAACAGGATGGATGACACTTGTTCTTTATGCGATTGCTTGGATTCCAGCAGGGGCATTAAATATTGTCATTCTAACGGCTCTACAAAAAATAGTACCTAAGCATTTAATGGGACGTGTGTTCACTGCTGCTACTAGTTTGTCAGGAATAGCGGCACCGATTGGTCATTTGTTTGGAGGAAGCTTAGGGGTATGGACTGGAAGTATTTTCATTGTAACGCTCTGTGGTTCAATTGTCATTCTAGTAGCTCTTTACTGGCTCGTAGATCCTGAGTGTCGTAACCTACCTGCAACGGAGAATATGAGTGAAGATGATCTTCCGATGAATCGTCTGCCTGTAGGGCAGCAGGTGACAACCTAACTATTATCCTGAAGAGAAACTCTGCTAGAAAATTAATGATATTAAACAAGAAGCAGATCCTTATGAGAGAAGAGGATTTGCTTTTTTTATTTGATGACTACCCCTGAAAGTAAGAATTGCTGTAAAATATAGAATATAGCTTATAGACATAGATCATACGGGGGATCATTCATGCTAAAGGTACTTTCCTTTTTAAAACCATACCGCATAGCTGTTGCGGTCGCTTTATTTCTAACGATTATGGAGCTTTTTGTTGAGCTTTTTCAGCCATTAATTATGGCGAGGATTATTGATCATGGGATTATGGAAGGAGATCTCAACACCGTCTTATTGTGGGGCGGGATTATGGTAGGTATTTCTCTTATTGCCTTTGCTTCAGGAATCATAAACTCCTTTTATTCGGCTCATGTGAGTCAAAACTTCGGCTTTGATATTAGAAAAGATTTGTTTGAGAAGGTACAAGCCTTTTCTTTTGCCAATTTCAATAGGTTTCCCACATCCTCACTGATCACAAGAATGACAAACGATATTACTCAGCTGCAAAATGTTATTTTTATGGGGCTACGGATCGCTTTGCGTGCTCCTCTGCTAGTGATTGGCGGAACCATTATGGCGCTTATTGTCAATGCCAAGCTGGCCTTAATCTTATTATTGACCATCCCTTTTCTTGTTTGTTTTTTAATTTGGATATTAAACCGAGGAGGGACACTTTTCCGATCTGTTCAAGATAGACTGGATGGGGTCAACAATGTTATGCAGGAAAACCTAGCCGGAATAAGGCTTATTAAAGCATTTTTAAGAAGAAAGCATGAGTCAAAGCGCTTTGGGGTGTCTAATCAACAGCTCATGGATCGTACTGTTTCCGCACTGCGTTTTATGGAGCTGACGATGCCCATTCTTCTTCTGGTGATGAATCTTGCAATCATTGCTGTGCTTTGGTTTGGCAGCCGAGAGGTGACGGCAGGAGGAGCTTCAGTAGGTGAAGTGGTAGCAATTGTTAACTATATTACGAGAATTACAGGGGCTTTGACGGTATTTTCCTTTATCATCATGGGAGTTTCTAGAGCAAGAGCGTCAGCCAATCGGGTTACGGATGTGCTCGACACGGACATTGATTTAATTGACGCAGAAAACGTAACGCCTAACACTCGCTTTCAGCAAGGCTCTGTTGAGTTTAAGCAAGTTGGCTTTAGGTATCCTAGCTCAGAATCTGCTGTGCTAGAGGAGATTTCCTTTAAGGCTGATGCAGGAGAAACGATTGCGATCCTCGGTGCCACTGGCTCAGGGAAAACCTCTTTATTCCAGCTTATTCCTCGCTTGTATGATGTAGATCATGGAAGGATTCTGATTGATGGCCTCGATATAAGCATGGTAAAGCTGAAGGATCTCAGGCAGCAAATTGGCTATGTTCCGCAAGAGGCTCTCCTTTTTACAGGAACAGTAAGGGAAAATATTGCTTGGGGTAAGGAGCAGGCAACCATGGAGCAAATTGTTGAAGCAGCCACAGCAGCCCAAATTCATGAGACTATTATGAAGCTTCCTAAGCAATATGACACGGTGGTTGGGCAAAAGGGAGTGAATCTTTCTGGTGGTCAGAAGCAAAGACTTTCTATAGCTCGGGCATTGATTCGAAATCCAAGGATTTTACTGTTAGATGACAGTACGAGCGCATTAGACTTAAAAACAGAAGCAAAGCTGCTTCAAGCCATTAAAGAGTACACCTGTACGACATTTATCATTACGCAGAAGATCAGCACATCCATTGAAGCGGATCGAATTCTGATTATAGAAGAGGGTAGATTGATTGCTGAGGGAAATCACCAGGAGCTTTTAAAGGACTCGGATCTCTATCAACGAATCTTCCAATCTCAATTTGGAGAGGAGGAGTTAAAGCATGCTCAAACATCTCAGTGAATTTTTCCAAATCATTCGTAAAGGACTTATTGAACCATTTCACTATAAAAGGATTTCTCTTAAAGACGAAGAGAAAAAGGGTGAATCGAGAACCCCTCTAAAACAGGAGGGAGCTCCTAAAAAAAAGAAAATCAAAAATTGGTCTGGAACGTTAAAGAGAATATGGGGTTACTTAGCTGTCAACAGACTACAACTTTCCTTGGTTCTAGTGATGGTCATCTTAAGCTCAGTTTTGGCTCTACTTGGTCCTTTTTTAATCGGGATGGCCATTGATAACTATATTGTAGAGTGGGACGCTAGTGGATTGGTTAGAGTACTAATTGGGTTAGCTATTATTTACTTGATGTATTCCTTATCCATTTGGCTACAGAATTATTGGATGATTGCTATCGCACAAAAAACGGTCTACACAATGAGAACACAGCTGTTTAACCATTTACACAAGCTTCCTATTCCGTTTTTCGATAAGAGACAGCATGGTGAGCTCATGAGCCGAATAACGAACGATATAGAGAACGTCAGTTCAACGTTAAACAGTTCTTTTATTCAAATTTTCTCTAGTGTTCTTACCCTATTAGGAATAGTTTCTGTCATGCTTTGGCTCAGTCCCTTGCTTACTCTTTTAACCATGATCGTTATTCCTATGATGTTCTTTGGGATGAAATGGATTACAAAACGAACAGGCAAGCTCTTCAAGGAACAGCAGAGACACTTGGGAAGCTTAAATGGATTTATTGAGGAGACGGTATCAGGACAGCGTATCGTTAAAGCTTTCTCTCAAGAGGAGAAGGTCACAAGGGAATTCTTAGTGAAAAGTGAGAATCTAAAGACGGCTGGATTCTGGGCTCAGACTTTCTCTGGATTTATCCCTAAGCTGATGAATATGCTCAATAACCTAAGCTTTACAATCATTGCAGCTATGGGAGGTGTTTTCGCCCTCCTCGAGCTGATTACTATTGGTACAATTGTTATCTTTGCTGAGTACTCGAGACAATTTACTAGACCATTAAATGATTTGGCTAACCAATTTAATACGCTATTGTCTGCGATTGCCGGGGCAGAAAGAGTATTTGAAATTATTGATGAAGAGCCAGAGGAAAAGGAAAGCACGAAGGATAAGCCGATCTCATTTGATCATTTAAAAGGAGAGGTTGAATTTGTACAAGCATCCTTCTCCTACGAAAAAGGCGGCAATACAATTCGAAATATTAGCTTTCATGTACAGCCAGGTCAAACAGTCGCCTTTGTTGGTCCTACCGGAGCGGGGAAAACAACGATTATCAATCTGCTTTCCCGTTTCTATGATCTAGATAGTGGCTCACTCTTAATTGATGGACATGAGATTACATCCATTAAACGAGAAGAGCTTAGAAAGCATATGGGATTTGTTTTGCAGGACTCTTTCCTGTTTCAAGGTACAGTACGGGAAAATATTAGATATGGACGTCTTGATGCAACAGATCAAGAAATTGTCGAGGCAGCTAAGCTAGCTAACGCACATTCATTTATTATGAAGCTTTCTCAGGGCTATGATACCGTGCTAACGCATGGGGGAAGTGGGATAAGCCAAGGGCAGAAGCAGCTTCTTTCCATAGCCAGAGCCATTTTAGCTAATCCATCTCTCTTAATTCTTGATGAAGCAACTAGTAGTATTGATACGATTACAGAATTGAAAATTCAAGAAGCGCTAGAACGGTTAATGAAGGGGAGAACAAGCTTTGTGATTGCCCACCGTTTAAATACCATCCAAAAAGCGGATCAAATTATGGTCTTAGAGGACGGACAAATTATTGAGCAGGGTTCACATGAGGAATTGCTGCAGCAGCAGGGTTTTTATCATGGGCTGTATCATAGTCAGCTAAGAGAGGTTATGTAGATCTTTGTTATAACAATGAAGTTTTATTTAATAATAACTATTAAGTATACGTGTGGTAACATCCATGAGTACCTGTTTTATAACGAACACTATCCTGTATTATTTCGGGCATGAATTAAGATCATGCCCGATTTATAAAATTAAAAAGTACTATCATCAAAAAGATATTTAATATCATTTATCTTATTTATGATACCCTCTTTCTCCAAAAGGCTGGAGTTCCTCAAGCCACTTCTCTTCAAGCTTTTCCAGCTCCTCTTTTTCATTAAAGTATAATTTATCCTTGTCTTTCTTTAAGGTTTCAAGTACATCAACTGTAAAAGCCTCTTGGCCGAATTCCTTCCACTCTAGCTGTAATTCCTTATTCTTATGACTCCCCATTTCCAGCATAAACTTGACTCCATTTAAGGTTTTTAAATTTGGAGTACTACCGATAAACACCTTTCCATTTTGTCTGTTCTTAATTTGGTAGATGCCCGCTTCTATTTTCGTCTCTTTAAATTGCTGCTTTAATTCTTTTTTACGATCCATATTTCTTCCTTCTTTCAAATTTATTATTCAAACGCCTTGCAGAAAAACAAACATTTAAATAATATGTTTGTTATATTTATAGACATTATAAATAATCGTTTGTTATAAATCAAGAGTAAAAGCAACCTATTAGGTTGACTATCTTTGTAGAAAAACAAATTTACAAAGTGAACAGCTCTGCTTTCTGGCAATCAGTAGTAGCAAAGTGGCTAGAAATAGGGTATAAAAGAGAATAAAAGCAAAGGGATGGGTACATATGGTTACAATCGAAGTTGGAAAAGAGAGTAATGGGAACTATCTCATCCAAAATGATCAAGGTTTTTCCTCTGTTGGGCTTAACGCACCAGGCGGAGAAGAAGGGTTAACTCCCATAGAATTAATTTGCTCGTCACTCGGCCTTTGTGTAGCTATCGCAATCAAAACCATTATAAAGCGGGATGGACTAGAAATGGAAAGTCTGAAAGTAGAGGTTGGGGCGACCAAGGCTCAAGGTAGTCCATCTAGAGTTGAGCACTTTCAAATCAACGTTCATCTAGAGGGAGTGTTTGATGAAGCACGGAAAAAGAAACTCATCACATCCGCTAAGCGTGGCTGTACGATTGGACATACCCTAGAACGTGGGGCTACAATTGATCTTGAAATAGTGTAAAAGGAAGACAATCAATGACTATGAAATAAAAGGATAAAAAAGGGGAGAGACGTATGGAGAAAGTAAGGCTTGCTCAGAATATAATGCTAATGCTTGAGGCGGTACGAGCCAAAGGATTAACAAATGAAGAAATTTTACGTGACGTTGAACATAAGGAGGCAGCCTACTTTGAACCCTTCGGCAGAGGAATCCCAGACTGGGCTACCTTTATTGAATTTGCTAGAGGTAATAGTGAAAAATTCAAACAAGCTCTTGAAAAGGGTTATCAAGTTGGCTTCCTTACTTTTGGAGGTCTAAAAACGCTGCTGAGTATTAAATTCGATTTAACAGGGGAAAAGGATTATGAGCTTGGCTCTGACCATGTTCAACAGGTACCCTTAACCTCCGAACAACTCGATGCTCTTAAAAGCATACTCTCAAACAACTGGAGTATAGCTGTTCAAGAACAGAATCAGGAAACTGAAAAATCATTAGTTAAGATACATCTTACACAGCTTTAATTTCATTACCGTAAATGGATGCCCATTGGTAAACGGGAACGAAGAGCCCTTGTTCTTTGTTCCATTCCAATGGTGTTTGTAGATACCCTAATCCGTCAGCGTTGTATAACCCGATGATCCGTTGAAATGGCCATAATTCATATTGTCCGTCTCTTTGTAGATCGATAGGATACACGCCGCTAACCCCAGAAATACTTCCCTCTGTAGGTTTTTTGAGCTTTCCGTCAGTCGTATAAAGCTGAGATAAATACTCAGCGTCCCTACCACTAATATCTAGGATATATTCCTTGTTAAGAGAAGGAACTAGAACACGCACCTTGTAAAAGTCCTCATAGTTGACCATACCTTGCCCATATTTTTCGTAGAACCAATCATTATCATATAATTTTCGTGCTTGGTTATGGAGAAAAGAAAATAACTCATCATAAGTGAAGGCACCACTGCCTCCTGAATCAATGCTTACGAGAATATCCTCAGCGTCATCACCAGTAAAATCACCCAAGAAGATTGTTGGATTATAGCCAGCATTGTCTTTTAGATCTATTGAATACGTCATTCCAGTACGTCCATCTTGAACATGTAACTGAATATTTTCTGTGTAGGGTGAATTGGGCATGGGTTGCCCTGTTAAGTACACGTGATCCACAATGTGATCGCCATTTACATCTCCCCACTGACCGCCGGGAAGTATGGAAGGATTTCTCGTTAGATCAGGATAAGGCTGATAACGATAAAAATAACTCATAGCTGGCAACTCCTTTATAATCATGATTAATTCTTATTTTTATTCAAAGCTGTGGAAGCACAACTCTAGCCGTTTAATCATTTCAATAGACAGGAGCCTAACTCATTATTGCTTTACTATATGAAATAAATTTCACACGGTGCTTGTAATAAGCAGATAGAAACGAAAGTAATAATAATCCTTTCTCCTACAAATGCTAAAAAAAGACGTACACAGGAGGAAAACGGGAATGGATTTCATATGGGAAACGATCGTTCTTACATTAGCAGGTATCTTACTATTACGTTTAACGGGAAGAAAATCAGTGGCGCAGATGACCATATCCTCAACGATTGTTCTAGTCTCTGTGGGAACAGTTATTGTTCAACCGGTCATACAGAAAAACGTATGGAAAACGATTCTAGCCATTGCTATTATCAGTGTATTACTTATTATCATTGAATTCCTACAGATGAAATTTAATCTCTTTGATATAATATTTTCTGGTAAGTCAAAGGTTATCATCAAGGATGGGAAGCCTCATACTGAAAATTTGATGAAGCTCAGGCTTGGGATAGACCAATTAGAAATGCGTTTGAGGCAAAATGGAATCAGTAAAATAGAAGACGTTCAAACAGCAACTTTGGAAGCAAACGGTCAAATTGGGTATGAATTAATGCCCGACGCAAAGCCGCTAACTGTTGGGGAATTTAAGAAACTCATGGGCTACCCTACTGCGAGTCAGCAAGTACAATCTTCCTTGCACCAACAAGAGGAAGGCTACAATCTGTTTGATGAAGTAAAAGCTGATGGACATGATAAGCTTATACCTAAAAGGCTAGAGTAAAAAACAATCCCTACTCCAGTACATAGTAGGGATTGTCTTATTATCATTCAACTAATCTGTAAACGTATTTTGATCATGGACTAAGAACCAGTCTGGACCAATTTTTCTTAGAATGAGAGTTAGATAATATTTTTTATTGTAAGGGACACCGTTAAGGTCTATATCATGATACTCGACCTGCACAACAGCATAACCCAGCTCGCTTGTTTCTTCTTCTTTAATGATTGAAAAGTTGAAGCTCCAATCGGGATCATTAAACCAATCTTGATTCATAGAGCGAACATCGTCATATCCCCTAATCAATCGACCTGTAGGCATAATAACACTGATGTCTGATAAGCTGGATAAAGTGTGCTGCAAAGTGGATAAATCTTTTTTCTGGATAGACTCTAGATGTTCTACAACAGCTGAATGGAATTTCATTTTTTGTTCCTCCTCAATTTTTGAATGAGGAGCTAGCGGAGATTATGTCTTAGCTTTAGTCCTCATTCGCTCTTTTTACACCATTGCTTAAAACGGACTAATGTGGAACTAGAGAACATGAGTCATCACTCCTTTGATTTATAATAAATAAGTATATCAGAATATTAAGAAAAACAATATCTTCCACACTGAAAAACAAATTAAAGAGACAGAGGCAGCTACCTCTGTCCTTTTTACCTAAGTTAAAATTGGCAGTACACCCTAGCACTTTGGATTTTTGTAGGGCAAGTTGTAACAAATTTATTTGTTCAAAAAAGCTTTAAGCATCCATGCGTGCTTCTCAATATTTCCTCTAATATCGATTAGCATATCAGCAGTAGGTTCGTCTTTATGGTTTTCCGCTACACCGATTCCTTGCTTTAATTCTTCAATGATCGTTTGAAAATCATTATAAATGGTTTCTACCATTTGCTTTGGTGTTTCATTACCAGTAGCCTCAGTAATTGTTGCATGCTGTAAAAAATCTCTCATTGTAGCGACAGGCTTTCCATTGATGGCTAATAAGCGCTCCGCTAAATCATCAATATACTCAGCAGCAGCTGTATAGAACTCTTCATACTTTTCATGTAGCTCATAGAAATTTTCTCCACTAACAAACCAATGATAATTATGGAGCTTAATATAAAGGACACTCCAATTCGAAATTTGTTTATTCAATACGTCTGTAAGGTTTTGAGTAGCCGTTGTTTGTGACATCGTGAACACCTCTCTAATTTTTTTAGATGAGTTACAGCAGTTATTTGCTCTTAACAGGAACAAGTCCTTTTCTACTTTATATGTTCCCCTAAACGAAACTAAATAAACGCTGTAAACAAAAGTTTATTTTATTTATTATTATATTATAATAATTATTATTAAATATCAAGTATAAATTAGAGATGAATTATTATTGTCATTTATTGAAGAAAAAAAGACATATCTCAATCTGAATAGCCATATTCATAAAGTAAAATGTCTGGGGATAAAGGGGTTTGAAGGGTGAGTAATCAGCAACGAAAAAGTAGAGTATTAATTGGTAGTCCGATTAATCAGAAGCCCAATATACTAATGAAGTTTTTGGAATCACTAAACCAGTTAGAGCAAAGGACAGTAGAGCTCTCTTTTTTATTTTATGATGATAATGAGGACATTGTTGCTTCACAGTTATTGCAGGACTTTTCTGCTCAACATGAAGATTGTCATATTGAGAAGCCTCGAACGACTTTGGAAGATAGCCAAAGTGGTCTTTCGTATCATAGAAGTGAGATAACTCATTTTTGGAACGAGCAATTAATTTGGAAGGTAGCGGATTTTAAGGATCAAATCATCAAATTTGCAATGGAAGGAGAATATGATTATCTATTTTTAGTCGATTCGGATATTCTTTTACATTCACCAACAATTGATCATCTGGTCTCAACGGATAGGGATATTATTTCAGCTATTTTTTGGACGAAATGGCAGCCTCATGCGACAGCTCTTCCACAGGTTTGGATGATGGATGAATATCAGCAGTATGAAAAAAGAAGAGGCGAGCATCTCACTGAGGAAGAGATCAGAGGGAGGCATCTGCTGTTTTTAAGCAAGCTCAGAGTTCCTGGAACGTATGAGGTTGGAGGCTTAGGGGCATGTACATTAATAAGTAATAAGGCACTACAGGCAGGAGTGAGCTTTAAAGAAATTCCTAACCTGTCATTTTGGGGAGAGGATCGTCATTTTTGTGTGAGAGCAGCAGCACTTGGCTATCCCCTGTTTGTTGATACTTACTATCCTGCATACCATATCTATAGAGAAGCTGATCTTGAAGGTGTTGAGGATTATAAAAGACAAAATCAACTAGTCACGTTCCCAATAAGCTCAGCGCCACCTACAGTGAAAAATAGATTGACCTTATCCATGGTCATCAAGAATGAAGCAGATAGGTATTTGACAGAGACCTTAAGAGAGGTACGTGAATATATAGACGCAGCAGTAATCATAGATGATGGAAGTGAGGATCAAAGCGTAGAGATTGTTAAGGATATTCTGAGGGGTATTCCCTTACATCTCGTCCAGAATGATGTATCCAAATTTTCAAATGAGATTATACTTAGGAAGCAGCAATGGGAGGAGACGATAAAAACAGACCCACAATGGATTCTAAACTTAGATGCCGATGAGTGCTTTGAAAAGAAATTTAAGTATGAAGTAAAGAGATTGATGGATGATCCAAATTTTGATGTGTACTGTTTCAGACTATATGATTTTTGGAAGGAAGGCTATTACAGGGACGATCAATACTGGAGCGCTCATCTAACATACCGCCCCTTTTTAGTGAGATATAAAGAAAACTATGCGTATAAGTGGAAGGAGACACCTGTGCATTGTGGACGATTTCCGGCAAACATCTTTCAACTGCCTACAGCAACATCTGAGCTTAGACTGAAACACTATGGATGGATGAGGCAAGTGGATAGAGAAAAAAAATACACACGATACATGCTTCAAGATCCTGGAGGAAAGTATGGATGGCCCGAACAATATCGTTCCATCCTAGACGATAATCCTAACCTAGTAAAATGGGAAGAGTAATTCATGAAAGAAGAGAGAGTCATTTTGATGAGATGTACTCAAATATTGCTTTGACGGAGTAAATCTCATCACTCTATGCGTGACAGAGTACAGAGCGGTAGCAATACAGTCGTCCCCACAAATCATTGAAAAGCACATCATTAGGGATCTCAGTGCTTACCTCTCCAGCGAAGCTAAGCCCTACTTCACTTACTAAGGACGCTAACTCCTTAATCTGGATGGTGGGATAATCAAAAGTGAGTACTATTAATCCATTCTTTTTTAATGTTCTCTTAAATTCTTGTAATGTAGCTAACCTGTCATTAGGAGATAAATGCTCGAACACAGATATGCAAAATACTTTTGTGAAGCTTGACGATTCGTAAGGGAGCTGTGTAAGGTTAGCTTGCTTGAACTGAATACGTTTTATATCTTCTAGTTCCTTATTAGATAAAGTAGCCAATGAACCAGGCCCAAAATCATTTTCAATTGCTTGCTTCACATCCACTAATGACTCAATTTTTGGATCTAGGTCACAAGCAAAGACTTCCTTACACCTTCCTGCTAAATGAAACTTAAAGGGGTGACTCATTCCACATGCCGCATCTAGAGCAATGTCCTCTTCCTCAACAAACTGACTAGCCCAAGCATATTCGTAAATCCGGCTCCACCAGGTTTGAGGTAAGGGGAAAATAAAATGCTCTGCTTTTAAATCAGATTGATGAAAAAATCTAGATTTCAATAAATTAGACATCCCTTTTCTCACTCCCTTTTTTAGGAGTTCCCACTTTTAATGTTGCCTCCTGAGCTTCTTCTGTTTCTACGTGAGTATCTTTTGTTTTTGTATTCTTTTTTGATGCTCTCTTGGTATATTTTCTTTTTCCTGTTGATTTATTTTCTTCTGGTTCTGACTGAACTATTGTTTTAGGATCAGATGCTGCTTCATTTTCAATTTTGTTAAAACTTGGTGTAATTTTTGAATCGATGTTCTCCGTTACGGTCAACTCTTTATCTTCTGTGTTTGTGTTCGCTATGTTGTTATAGCCTAAAATCTCTTCTAAATATTTTTTATTATGCAGTACTCTCCAATCTCCAGGGACAAAGCTCCTAGCGATTTCATTGTGATGATAGGCCAACTGATGATTCCCCAATTGATCATAACAGATACAAAGCTGTAGATGGGGAAGCCAGGTCCAACAAGCATGATTAATAAATCCCCAGTTATCCTTAGGTTTTTCCAATGCTGTAGCTAAATTGTACCAGAACACCGCTTTTTGAGGCTCCTTTTGGTTTAAGAAATGAAAGCCTAAACGGCAGCAAAAATCTGCGCGAGGCTTATCATATTGAAAGGATCGTAATGTGCTTTCAAGCTCCTTATCTTTATCTCCCAATGCGTTGTAGCAATCCGCTATTTTCCCGCAAGCTGCAATGTTATCCTCAACCCAGCCCTCCTTGGTGTCAAGAAACTTGTTGTAATAGATAATGGCTTTTTCATGTTGCTGATGATCTAAGAGTTCATTAGAGTAATAGTATAAATCTCTAGGTGAAAACTCCTCACCTTTAGCTAATCTTCCTTCATAGATCATGATGTTACGATCTGAATCATGTCTCATGCTTTTATGTGAAACGGAGATATCGGCTACTTGGATATTTCCATAGACTTCTAAATATTCATGTACGGCTCCTATCCATTTAAAGCCTTTTTGCCGATTCACAAGTCTGTTTCTTCTTAGGCTAGATACTACATTTCCATGCTCATCATAAGCAAGGTTATATTTCATGGAAACGGCATCCACAGAAGGACTAAGGTTAGATTTTAATTCAAGTAGCTTCTTTTGATCTTCCTCTAACAATACGTCATCTGCATCAAGCCACAGAATATATTCTTTTGTTGCCTTTTGAAAAGCAAAATTTCGAGCCGCTGCAAAATCATTAATCCATTTGAAGTTAAAAATACGGTTTGTATATTTCTTTGCTATCTTTGTCGTTTTATCTGTTGATCCTGTATCCACGATATTAATTTCATCTACTATTGATTTAACGCTTTCCAAGCAGCGTCCTAGTGTTTCTTCTTCATCCTTAACGATCATACATAAACTGATTGTAATCATCACGTAGCCTCCATTTTTTTCTTACAACGATATGTATATTCTGTAAGTGGAGGTTTGTTGAAAAAGAATGTTCAATTGGATTGTTTATAGGACATGTTATGAGAATATATATTAGGGTAGAAGAGGAGGCATTAAAAAGTGTAGAGAGAACTTCTCTCTACACTTAATGAGCTCCATTAGATAACTAAGCAATTTAAGGCCCTATTTTGCACCTGGGCACTAGATAACCCCGACAAGGATGTGGCTTGGATACCAATTGTATACGTGTTTGAACCAACTACCGGACTGCTATCGATATAAGTGATTGGGTTTAAATAAATTTGAGTACTTGCTAAGCTAGCAGCTTGGGCAAATGTGAACTCTCCTATCAGTGCGTTGTTTCTTCTTATACGAATGGAATAGTTGAAGCTAAAACTAAGTGTAGATGCTAGCTGCACCTGTAAAATAGCATCTATTTTTACATGACTTGTAGCTAAAGCGTTCACTGTTGTTGTCAGAAGAGTTACCTCTGCTCCCGTGGTAAAGGCAGTAGAAGTAGTTACTTGGTTAAAGCCAAGCACCATTGTTGGACCTGTTGGGCCAGTGCTTCCCGTCGCTCCTGTAGCTCCAGTTGCCCCTTGGGCTCCCGTCGGCCCTTGAGTTCCAGTGGCACCTTGAGCCCCTGTTGGTCCCTGAGCGCCAGTCGATCCTTGGGCTCCGGTAGGTCCTTGAACTCCCGTCGGTCCCTGAGCACCAGCCGATCCTTGAGCTCCAGTAGGTCCCTGAGGACCTGTAACCCCTTGAGCGCCGGTTGCACCTTGCGTTCCAGTGACACCTTGAGCACCTGTTGGTCCTTGAACACCCGTGGCTCCTTGCGATCCCGTAGTCCCTTGAGGTCCCGTAGGTCCTTGAGCGCCAGTCGGTCCCTGAGGTCCAGTAGCTCCTTGAGTTCCCGTTGGTCCTTGAAGTCCCGTAGGACCTTGAGTTCCAGTCGGTCCTTGAACGCCGGTAGATCCCTGAGCACCCGTCGATCCTTGAACTCCGGTAGCTCCTTGTGATCCCGTAATTCCTTGAAGTCCCGTAGATCCCTGAGCGCCCGTAGGTCCTTGAACTCCTGTTGATCCTTGAGGCCCAGTAGCCCCTTGGGCACCTGTCGGTCCTTGCGATCCTGTTGGTCCTTGAGCCCCCGTTGGTCCCTGAGCTCCAGTAGGCCCTTGCGGTCCGGTTGATCCCTGAGCGCCAGTAGGTCCTTGCGGCCCTGTTGCGCCTTGAGCTCCAGTAGACCCTTGCGCCCCAGTTGGCCCTTGCAGACCAGTAGCACCTTGAGAACCTGTTACACCTTGCGTCCCAGAAGGCCCTTGATTTCCGGTCGGTCCTTGAGGTCCCGTCGGTCCCTGAGCCCCAGTAGGCCCTTGCGATCCTGTAGCTCCTTGAGCGCCCGTAGGTCCTTGAACTCCAGTATCCCCTGTAGGACCAGTGCTTCCAGTATCTCCTTGAGAACCAGTAACTCCAGTAGGCCCGATGTCCCCAGTAGTTCCTTGAACGCCGGTGTCGCCCGTAACTCCAGTGATCCCCGTCGGCCCTTGAAGACCAGCCTCTCCAGTAGCCCCAGTGACTCCAATCGGACCTTGAGCTCCGGTATTCCCAGTAACCCCTGTGATACCAGTTGTTCCTTGAGTTCCAGTCTCTCCTGTAGGACCAGTGACGCCAGTTGTTCCTTGAGCTCCAGTATCACCGGTAGCTCCTTGAGGACCCGTAGCACCTTGGATGCCAGTAGCTCCCTGAGCCCCAGTAGCCCCTTGAGGCCCTGTTGCTCCTTGAGCTCCGGTAGCCCCTGTGGCGCCCGTCGTTCCTTGAGTACCGGTATTCCCAGTAGCCCCAGTGATACCAGTTGTTCCTTGAGGTCCAGTGTCTCCCGTAGCGCCAGTGTCCCCTGTAGGCCCTTGAGGCCCGGTCTCCCCAGTAGCGCCAGTGGAACCCGTCGTTCCTTGAGCTCCAGTATCTCCTGTAGCCCCAGTGACTCCTGTTACTCCTTGAATTCCGGTAAGCCCAGTAGCGCCAGTGGAACCCGTCGTTCCTTGCGCTCCAGTATCTCCTGTAGCCCCAGTGACTCCTGTTACTCCTTGAATTCCGGTAAGCCCAGTAGCGCCAGTGTCACCCGTCGTTCCTTGCGCTCCAGTACCACCAGTATCCCCAGTGGCCCCTGTCACTCCTTGCGGCCCGGTACCTCCAGTGACTCCTGTCACTCCTTGAGGTCCAGTATCACCTGTGGTTCCAGTGTCCCCCGTCGTCCCTTGATCCCCAGTCTCACCTGTAGCCCCAGTGACTCCCGTCGTTCCCTGAACCCCGGTATCCCCAGTAGCGCCAGTCGTTCCTTGAGCGCCTGTTGGCCCTTGGTCTCCCGTCGGTCCTTGAGAGCCAGTAGCCCCTTGGACACCTGTAGGTCCTTGGGGTCCTGTTGGTCCTTGAGTACCGGTATCCCCTGTCTCCCCGGTGACACCTGTCACTCCTTGAGCACCAGTAACTCCCGTAACCCCCGTGACTCCAGTAGTTCCAGTGTCCCCCGTCGTTCCTTGAGTTCCCGTCTCACCGGTAGCCCCCGTATCTCCAGTTGTACCTTGGGCTCCAGTATCTCCCGTAGCGCCAGTGTCACCTGTAATTCCTTGAGCTCCAGTATCTCCTGTAGCCCCAGTGATACCAGTTGTTCCTTGAGGTCCAGTGTCTCCCGTAGCACCAGTGACTCCAGTAGTTCCTTGATTTCCGGTATCCCCAGTAGCGCCAGTGGAACCTGTCGTTCCTTGAGCTCCAGTATCTCCTGTAGCCCCAGTGACTCCTGTTACTCCTTGAATTCCGGTAAGCCCCGTAGCGCCAGTGTCCCCCGTCGTCCCTTGATCCCCAGTCTCACCTGTAGGACCAGTGACGCCAGTTGTTCCTTGAGGTCCGGTATCCCCAGTATCCCCAGTGACTCCTGTAGGTCCTTGCAGTCCGGTATCTCCTGTGGTTCCTTGAGCTCCAGTCGGTCCTTGACTCCCCATAGCACCCTGAGCGCCCGTCGGTCCTTGCTCTCCCGTAACGCCAGTGGACCCCGTTATTCCTTGAACTCCGGTATCTCCGGTGGCACCAGTAGTTCCCTGAGCTCCAGTGCCGCCAGTATCTCCTTGAGCGCCGGTTGGTCCTTGACCTCCCGTAGCTCCTTGAGGTCCAGTCTCACCAGTAGCCCCAGTGTCCCCTTGGGGTCCTGTTGGTCCTTGAGCCCCCGTCGATCCTTGAGCTCCGGTGGCTCCTTGCAGTCCAGTACTACCTTGCAGTCCGGTCGGTCCTTGGGCTCCAGTCGCTCCTTGAGTCCCCGTAGGTCCCTGAGCTCCTGTAGCCCCTTGAGCCCCTGTAGGCCCTTGAACTCCTGTAGATCCTTGCACTCCAGTTGCTCCTTGAGCACCAGTAGGTCCTTGAACACCCGTGGTTCCTTGAGCGCCCGTCGTTCCTTGAAGTCCTGTAGCCCCTTGAGGTCCCGTAGGTCCCTGAGCGCCCGTCGGTCCTTGAACTCCTGTCGATCCTTGAGCTCCCGTAGCCCCTTGAACTCCAGTCGGTCCCTGAGCGCCCGTCGGTCCTTGAACTCCTGTCGATCCTTGAGTCCCAGTAGCCCCTTGGGCACCTGTCGGTCCTTGAGCCCCCGTAGGTCCCTGAGCGCCAGTAGGCCCTTGAGGTCCGGTTGATCCCTGAGCGCCCGTCGGTCCTTGAGTTCCGGTAGATCCTTGAGGTCCAGTGGCTCCTTGCAGTCCAGTACTACCTTGAAGTCCAGTACTACCTTGAAGTCCGGTCGGTCCCTGAGCTCCGGTGACACCTTGAGGTCCAGTAGGCCCTTGAGGTCCAGTAGCTCCTTGAGGTCCAGTAGCTCCCTGTGATCCCGTGATTCCTTGAGGTCCTGCAGCCCCTTGAGCCCCCGTGGCACCTTGGATGCCAGTAGGTCCTTGAACTCCCGTGGCACCTTGCGCTCCCGTTGGTCCCTGAGCTCCGGTGACACCTTGAGCACCTGTTGCACCTTGAACCCCAGTGGCTCCTTGAGGTCCCGTAGCCCCTTGGGCCCCTGTTGGTCCTTGAGCTCCCGTAGCTCCTTGGGCTCCAGTGGCACCTTGCGCCCCGGTAGGTCCTTGAGCGCCAGTGACTCCTTGAGGCCCTGTTGCGCCTTGAAGTCCTGTAGGTCCCTGAGCTCCCGTAGCCCCTTGAACTCCAGTGGCTCCTTGAGGCCCAGTAGCCCCTTGGGCCCCAGTAGCTCCTTGAACTCCAGTGGCACCTTGAACGCCCGTAGGTCCCTGAGCTCCGGTCGGACCTAGAGGTCCCGTAGCTCCTTGGGCTCCGGTGACACCTTGAGCCCCTGTTGGTCCTTGAGGTCCAGTGATTCCTTGCAGTCCCGTAGGTCCTTGAACACCAGTAGCCCCTTGAACGCCAGTAGATCCTTGAGGTCCAGTAGGTCCTTGAACTCCGGTAGCTCCTTGTGATCCCGTAATTCCTTGAGGACCAGTAGCCCCTTGAGTTCCGGTAGGTCCATGAGCACCAGTAGGCCCTTGAGGTCCAGTAGCTCCTTGAGCACCTGTTGCCCCTTGAACTCCAGTGGCACCTTGAACGCCCGTCGGTCCTTGAGGTCCAGTAGCCCCTTGAGCACCAGTAGGCCCTTGATTTCCGGTAGCTCCTTGAGCCCCCGTGGGTCCTTGGGCTCCTGTAGAGCCTTGAACACCAGTGGTCCCTTGTGGTCCCGTCGGTCCCTGAGCTCCGGTGACACCTTGAGGACCAGTAGCCCCTTGAGTTCCGGTAGGCCCTTGAGGTCCAGTAGCTCCTTGAGCACCAGTAGGCCCTTGATTTCCGGTAGCTCCTTGAGCCCCCGTGGGTCCTTGGGCTCCTGTAGAGCCTTGAACACCAGTGGTCCCTTG
>NZ_JAUSTY010000034.1 GCF_030813115.1 Bacillus horti
CTTGAGCACCAGTAGGCCCTTGATTTCCGGTAGCTCCTTGAGCCCCCGTGGGTCCTTGGGCTCCTGTAGAGCCTTGAACACCAGTGGTCCCTTGTAGTCCCGTCGGTCCCTGAGCTCCGGTGACACCTTGAGGTCCAGTAGCTCCTTGTAATCCCGTAGGTCCTTGAACACCAGTAGCCCCTTGCGATCCCGTAGTCCCTTGAGGTCCGATTGATCCCTGAGCTCCTGTAGCTCCTGTAGGTCCCATGACCCCTTGCGGACCGGTAGCCCCGGTAGCTCCAGTAACGCCACTACCACTACCTTGAACAGATAATAAAGCCACATCATCAACTAGAATATCTGAACTTCCTGATAATATTTGTCTCTCAATTAAAAGAATTATTTGAGTTGTGTTAGGGGGAGGTAAGCTGGTAATTTGATAAATCTCAATCCAGTTTAATATTGATGGTAAACGATCAGTTGGGATAGTGACATTAAGTCCTAATCCAAGAAGATTTGATAGAGAATCGTAATATTCTATTCTAATTCTTACTGGAGGGCTAGGTGCGGTACTTACTTTTGATAAAGACAAAATCAAATTATAATTTGTGTTAGGTGTAAATGATACGCTCTGGTAAATGACAGAGTAAACACCTTGAAGTCTTGCGCTAAAGCTCCCTGAATGACTGCTCAGGCTTGTAACGGACGCATTTAGAGCTATCCAAGGGGAAAAAGAACCGTTTTCAAAGCCTCCATTAGTAATTAAGTTGGAAATGGACATACTGTTCACCACCTTTCATGAATACTTCTATGAAATTACTTCAGTTTTCATAAATATTTGCGATCAGTCCCCGAGTTATTGCATCAACAACTAGAATATTTGTGCCGTTAAAAGTAGCTCTTGCTTCATAAATATGTGTTCCAGCAGGTGGAGAGTCTACCCAATTAAATCCAGGAACTAGACTATATACTCGTAAAACACCAACAACTTTATCATTTTCTAATCCTTCAGTTACTTGTGCTATTAGTGTATCGTCTCTATATATCGAAAGGGTCAAAGTATAACTGAATGTAGCGGCTAAGCCAATGACCATCAGTGATTCGGTAAAAGTGTTCAACCAAACATTCTGACCACTTGTTGTGGTTACAGTCACTGTAGTAAGAGTTGTTTCTTCAGTCAATGGGAGTTCTATCGAAGAGGGGGATTGATCAAAAACTAGCAGATTTCCAGAGCCAGTAGCCCCCGTTCCGCCCGTGACTCCAGTAAGCCCGGTCGCTCCAGTCACCCCAGTGTTACCAGTAACTCCGATGCCCGTAGCGCCAGTAACCCCAGTGGCTCCAACAAGCCCAGTTACCCCCGTCACCCCAGTGTTACCAGTAACTCCGATGCCTGTAGTCCCAGTTACACCAGTGGCTCCAGCAAGCCCCGTCACTCCTGTTACCCCAGTGTTACCAGTCACCCCAAAGCCCGTAGCGCCAGTAACCCCAGTAACTCCGATGCCTGTAGCCCCAGTTACACCCGTCGCTCCAAATCCTGTCGCTCCTGTTACTCCAGTAAACCCCGTAGCCCCAGTGGTCCCTGTCCCATAGTAATCACCAGTAGGTCCAGTCACCCCTCGGAGTCCAGTAGCACCCCGAGGTCCAGTAGCTCCTCGAGGTCCACGTCTACCTCGTCCACTTTTTTGAAACGTTATATTTTGGTCTTTAATATAGACATTTGTACCGCAGCCTCTTTTTGATTTCTTTCTATCTTTTTTACAATCTGACTTAGGCTTGCGGGCAGATAATTCTTGCTTTTTTAATAGGGAGCATTTTGCTCTTTTAGCCCTTATATTTTTATGGAAGCCTCTCTTTTTCCTCATTTCTCCCACCTCTCATTATTTGTCCTTCCTACAATATACTGCTCTATTGAAAAAGAGGAACGGCTATAACCACAGTAGACGTTGCTAGACTTTTGCGGATTATTTATTGGCATATAAAAAACGCTCCCAACTCATTGTTGAAATGGTTTAGGAAGCGTTCTCTGCTCTTATCGGGATAGGCTCGCCCAATGCTACTGTATTAGGGGCACTCACTGTTACAAGCCGCTGCTTTAAAAATGAGCATGCAGGGATCTCTTTTTTAACGTCCAGCCCCAAACGATAACTAAAATAGCTAAGGCAAAAGGTAGAATCCAAGTAAAAGTCGGAAGGAGAGGCTCGAAAAACTGTTGCATATACTGATCCTTCAAAAGCATCTCGCCAGCTGTAAAGCCTAGAATTCCAGAACCAAGATAAATAATGATTGGTATCCTTTCAATTAATGAAAGGACTAGCTGACTACCAAACACAACAAATGGAATACTGATTAGAATACCTAAAATAATAAGTGATAGATTTCCGTCTGCCACAGCTGCGATGGCAATGACATTATCGATACTCATAACAAAATCAGCAACGATGATGGTCATTACTACATTATGTATCGTTTGCCCACCTTTAATCTTTTCATGATCCTCCGAGCTGTTGATCAGCTTGACGGCGATCCAGAGGAGGAGGATTGAGCCGAAGGCTGTTAAAAAAGGGATTTTTAATAGCTGTAGCGCGATAATGGTCAGCCCAATGCGCAAAGCAACGGCGGCAAATGAGCCCCAAAATACCGCCTTATTTCGTAAGTGCTTAGGCAGGTTTCGACTTGCCATAGCGATAACAAGGGCGTTATCTCCACTTAATATGAGATTAATGATCACGATTTTAAAAAAGGATAAAAGCCACCACTCCATGCGAACGCCTCCTTCATGCACTATGTATATGCAAAAGCTTGGCTTGTTAGGACAGGTTTAGCTCGTCTTTGTGTCCCCAATCATTTTCAGCTATAATGTACGGAGTATAGATAATAGATAGGTTGAGGTAAGTGAAATAGGATGTAAAAACTATTAATTCTTGATGAATAAAGTCTTGATGAAATTGACGACTTCGGATGAGTATAGAGTAAAGTTTAAGTTAAGCATTTGGTTTATAAAGCTAGGGTAAAAGGGAGTGTAAGCATGAAAAAAATAGAGTTGATTGCCACGTCTTCGGCTGGCTTAGAAGCGGTAGTAAAGCAAGAGGTTGTTGACTTAGGGTATACGAATGTACAGGTTGAGAACGGTAAGGTGACGTATGAAACGGATATGAAGGGCATTGCCCGTTCAAATCTATGGCTACGTACTGCGGATCGAGTCAAGCTGAAATTTGGTGAGTTCAAAGCGTTTACGTTTGATGAGCTATTCGAGAAAACCAAGGCCTTACCTTGGGAGGATATCTTACCTAAAAATGCTCATTTTCCTGTGCTAGGACGTTCTGTAAAATCGAAGCTGTTCAGTATTTCGGACAGTCAAGCGATCGTTAAAAAAGCGATTGTAGAAAAGCTTAAACAAGCGTATAAGATCGATTGGTTTCCAGAGGATGGTCCTACATATACAATTGAGATAGCCTTGCATAAGGATGTGGCCACAATTACTCTTGATACAAGTGGAGTGGGGCTTCATAAGAGAGGGTATCGACGGTTGCACACTGAAGCTCCAATGAAGGAAACAATGGCAGCTGCCCTGCTTTTAATCAGCAGGTGGAAGCCCAATATTCCATTGATCGATCCTTTTTGCGGTTCAGGGACTATTCCCATTGAGGCAGCATTGATCGGACAGAATATTGCCCCGGGCTTTAATCGCATGTTTGATGCGGAGGAATGGTCCTTTATCCCGAAAAATGTGTGGGACGAAGCGTTAGAGGAAGCGGAGGATTTAGCAAAGTACGATCAAAAGATGTCTATTGTAGGCTCTGATATTGACGCTGAAGCGATTGAGCTTTCTAAAAATAATGCGCTCGAAGCTGGAATAGGGCATACGATTACCTTTAAGCAAAGGGACATTCGTCAGCTTTCCTCTGAGCATGAATATGGCTATGTCATTTGTAACCCGCCATATGGGGAAAGGCTTGGGGAGAAGGATGAGCTTGCACAGTTGTATAAGGTCATGGGACAGGTTATGAATCGGATGGATACATGGTCTAGCTATGTGTTTACCTCCTATGAGGATTTTGAAGTAAAGTTTGGTAAACAAGCGAGTAAAAAAAGAAAGCTGTATAACGGAAATATTCGCTGTGATTTCTATCAGTTTTTTGGACCTAGACCGCCAAAGGAAATACTAGATAGAGAACTATAGTAAGAGGGAGTAACAGGCTTACAGGAGCCATTCAAAACTGGATTAAAAGCATGTGGTGCTTAGCACTACATGCTTTTTTACAGTCTAAGAATTTATAATTATAAAATTTGATACAATGGATTTCTTCAAGTTTTTTAAATTCTGGCTGCATGTAAAAGCTTCCTCTAACGATGGACTAGACAACCTCTTCGAGAGGACTTCAATAGAAGCTTTTCTTATCTTTCAACAGATAAATCTCAAAAAGTAGATAGATTAAGAAAACATAGGCTTTGATCCTGTGGAAATTGCAGCAGGGGTGTAAAGTTTTTTCTAATTCTGCTTGCACCTCCAGTTCCTGTAGGCTGTATGATTGAGCTAAGAAAAAGGAATGGCTTTGAGAAAAGAAATGAATGGGTGGGGAGTGTGATGAAAATGAAAGAGAAAGAGATAGTACATCACTTAAAGGACGGAAGAAGATTAGCATATTTAGAATATGGAGAGCCGGACGGCATTCCAGTCATGTTATTTCACGGAACACCAGGATCGAAGGCGTGGTTTTTAGAGGATGATGATACAGCAATCTCGTTAGGGTTGCGTTTAATAGCTACTGATCGTCCAGGCTTCGGCGGCTCTGATCCTAAGCCAAACCGAACACTGCTCGATTGGGCAGATGACATTGCTGAATTAGCTACTCATTTAAATCTACAGAGGTTTGCTATCATCGGGGTGTCTGGAGGAGGAGCTTACGCAGCAGCGTGTGCCTATAAAATTCCTTCAAAATTGACGCATGTTTCCATAGTTGCAGGTGCCACTCCGTTCTTAAATGGCCAACCACCTAAAAGTATGATGAAGGCGAATCGCAGAGCTTTCTTTATGGCAAAACGAGTTCCATGGATCCTAAGAATGAGCTACAAGGCTCAAAAAAAGATGATGGAGAAGCAGCCTGAAAAGTTTATAAAGCTAATAAAGGATGGAAATTCTCATCTAGCCAAATGGGATCAGCAGTTTACGCAGGAGGATGGTTATGGGGAGGAGTTCCTGCTGCACATGGGAGAGGCTTTTAAACATCGAATTGATGAAGGAGTTCATGAACCTCGTTTGTTAAGCATGCCTTGGAGATTTAGTCCAAGCGATATTCATTTTCCACTTCATATATGGCATGGGGAAGAGGATCGCATGTCTCCGTATTCAGAAATGGTTAAGCTTGCGGCTACGATTCCTAATTGTCAAACTCATTTTATTCCTCAAGCTGGGCATTTTCTAATAGCTGATCTACAAATATGGGAAGCTATCTTAAAGACGATTAAAGCTGACTCAAGGAGTGGAATGACTGATGTTGATGGAGGCAAAAGGTCAAGAGAAGTTCTGGAACCGCTATGAGAGGATAGCTACTTGCTCAAAAAGCTGGAACATGTTTAAGCGACATACGTAGTTAACACATACAGAGAATGTACTGGGCGGAATAGGAGAGGTGAGAGGCATATGGGAAGAATAAGGATTTTAGATGTTCTAAGGGGCTTAGCCATAATTGGAACATTAGGTACAAATATTTGGATTTTTGCTACCCTAGGAGATATTGATTTTCTATTTGGTGAAACATTTGAGTGGTGGACAACAGCAGAAACTATTGCCTCAACATTATTCGTCTTTTTTACAAATGGTAAATTTCTAGGGATGCTGACCATTCTCTTCGGAGTAGGTCTTGAGTTGAAAAGACAAAAACATGAGAGACTAGGAACTCCTTGGCTGGGAGTGTATATGTGGAGCGCTATTCTCTTGTTTATAGACGGTTTCATTCATTTTTTACTGGTTTTTGAGTACGACATCTTAATGAGCTATGCAATCACAGCGATTATTGTAGCTTGGCTTTTACAAAGAGGTCCAAAGTGGACAAAACGAGTGGGCTACACTTTGGCTACCTTACATGTGATCGGAGTTGCTTTACTGAGTCTTTTGTTGGCCTTTCTTCTAAACGATCCAGAGGGACTTAGGGAATTCCAAAATATCTTAGTTGCTTCAACTGAACTGTATCTGCATGGTACGTGGTGGGAGCAGGTGACCTATCGCTTTCAGGGCTTTTGGAGCCTAAGGGGAGAAGCCATTGGTGTTATTCCAATGAACATCTGCCTCTTTCTTGTAGGGGTCTGGTTTGTCAGGCTGGGGATGTTTGGAGTGGATGATAGAGGCAAAACTTTAAGACGTAAGCTATTGATCTGGGGACTTGCTCTGGGTCTACCTTTGAATGCTTTGGTTTTAATACCAAATGGTTATTTTGAAATGGCTGTGCGCTATTTATTTGCACCGATTCTTTCTCTTGGATATATAGGACTTGTATCACTTTGTATGGAGAAGAGCTTTTTCACTTTTACGTTTAGACGATTCGAAGAGATAGGACGCATGGCTTTAAGCTGTTACATTTTACAGAATATCGTAGCTTCCATTATGTTTTATGGCTGGGGCTTCGGCTTAGGGCAGTATAGTAATACGTGGCTTATTTTGGAAGGTTGGCTGTTCATTTCCTTGTTAATGATGGTCTTTGCCCATTTCTGGTTACGTAGATTCCGTAGTGGACCCGTTGAGTATGTTTGGAGAAAAATGGCTGCATGGCCAATGAAGAAGACCTAGGGAAGGGAGACACACATAATGAAAGAGAAATATTCGATAGGGGTCTTCTCTGAAAGGACAGGGACGCCAGTTCGTACGTTGCATTACTACGATGAAATAGGATTGCTTAAGCCCGAAAAAAATGCAAGCTCAGGACATAGGCAGTATTCAGAAAAAGATGTGCTTACCTTGCAAAAGATCATTAGCTTTAAATTTTTGGGCTATAGCCTAGAGCAAATTTGTACGATGCTTCATGAGTCAAAGCATGATGTTGGATTAATGGAAACACTCTTAGTTCAACGAAAGGCATTTGAAGAGAAAAAAGAACATATTGAGTCATCATTAAGAGCCATTCAACGGACAATCACTTTGTTAGAGGATCAGGGTGAGGTGGATAGTACGGTTTTGATGAGTTTAATTCGAAACATTCAAACGGAGAAGGAGCAAAAGCAATGGCTTGAAAAGCGTATCTCTAAAGAAGTAGTTTCTCAGCTATTCGATAAATCAGAGGAGGATTTAGTTGAATTAGACAAGCAATTTATTAGCTTCATGAAAGGGATGAGAGAGCTATCTACTGAACCATTTGATAGCCCTGAGGTACAAAGGTTTGTGGGCACATTTATAGAAACATTGATGAGCTCTTTAGGAGGAATTGAAGCGATTCAAGCTCTAGCTGAGCTTGATCACAAAGAAATTGATGAATTAGATCGATTGGTTCCTTCTCCTTTTACAAATGAGGATGATGAATGGCTTCAGCAGGCTATTGCCTATTATTCCGATAACCATGAGGAGCTTAAGGAGATGTTAGGGGATGGGAAGGATGAAAAGTAGTGAGGAGAATCGTACGGTTTCGTACTCTAGCTTTTTTGCCTTATTGAAGAAAGCGAATCCGCCGAAATGGATTATAGCTATTGCTATCACGTTGAGTTTAGTAGAAACGGTAGCAGGGCTGATTGTTCCTATCATGACCATGAATTTGGTCGATCAGCTGGCGGAATCTCTTTTATCTACAGGGGTTATTATTCTTTTGATTCTAGCGTTTGTAGTTCAAACTGTTTCTTCAGGGTTTTCATACTACCTAATGTCCTATATTGGGGAATATGTCGTTGCTTATATCCGCACCAAGCTATGGGATCATGTTTTGCACTTACCAATCCCGTATTTTGATCAAAACGCTTCAGGGGATACGATGAGCAGAATTACACAGGATACAGGAGTGATAAAAAACTTAATTACCTCCCACTTAATTCCGCTAGTATCCGGGCTCATTTCCATCTTCGGAGCGGTCGCTATCTTAGTCTATATTGACTGGAGAATGACCTTAATCATGCTCATAGCAGTCCCAATCTCTGGACTTGTCATGTGGCCATTGGGAACAATTATGTATAGGATTTCTAAGAAAATGCAGGATAAAATGGCTTCCTTTACATCTGCACTAGGGAGAGTGCTAACCGAGATTCGGTTAGTCAAGTCATACAACGGTGAAAGAATGGAGCAGGAGCAGGGGAACAAGGAGATTCAGCATCTATTTACCTTTGGGCTGAAGGAGGCAAAAATACAAGCGATCATTTCTCCTTTTATGACCACCATAATGATGGTTGTTCTAGTTATCTTAATTGGTTATGGAGGCGTACGTGTAGCTGAGGGTACTCTTTCAGCAGGGGCCCTAGTTGCTATCATTATCTATATGTTTCAGATTATTCTGCCTGTTAGTCAAATGGCTCAGTTTTTTACGGCCTTCCAGAAGGCGATGGGTTCAACAGAGCGTATTCAGATGATTTTAGGCACGGAGTCAGAGGAGCTTGAGAAACAAAGTGTTGTACCACATGAAACAGCACAAGCTTTGAGGTTTGACGGTGTTCAATTTGGCTACCATCCTGAAAGAAGGATTATTAAAGACATATCCTTTGAAGCCTTGGCTGGAAAAACGACAGCTATAGTTGGACCAAGTGGTGGTGGGAAAACAACCTTATTTTCCCTCATAGAGAGGTTCTACAAGTCAGATCAAGGAGCTATTGCTTGGGGAGGGCAGGATATTATGAGCTTTTCACTTGAGAGCTGGAGAAAGCAAATCAGTTACGTTTCTCAGGAGAGTCCGATCATGTCGGGCACGATTCGTGAAAACATCTGCTATGGTCTTGAGAGAGAGGTATCACAGGAGGAGCTGGAACAAGCGGCTGCCTTAGCTAATGCGTCTTCCTTCATTCATGATTTAGAGGAGGGGTATGAAACAGAGGTAGGAGAAAGAGGGATTAAGCTCTCTGGAGGACAAAGACAACGGATAGCGATTGCCAGGGCGATTATTCGGAATCCTAAGCTGCTGCTATTGGATGAGGCGACCTCCAATCTAGATAGTGAATCTGAAAAGCTTATTCAAGACGCATTACAGCAGCTTATGCAAGGGCGTACTACTTTAATCATTGCTCACAGACTAGCTACTGTTGTGCAGGCTGATCAAATTCTAGTTGTGGAGAATGGAGAGGTGACAGGTCAAGGAACACATGACCAGCTTTATAGAGAGAATACTTTATATCAGAAGCTTGCTTCACAGCAGCTATACGCCATGGAACAATTGGAAGTATAAATATTTAGTGTGACGAAGTATATGGATTATTTTCTTCACCTATGCTAATGTTAAGAATATTTATCATTACGATTGGTGAATGGAGTAGGGGCGTCATGGAGTTTCTTAAGTCGTTTTTTGCTAACCTTACTGTTAGACGGTTTCTCATTCTGATTTTAATCTGCGTGCTGCTGTTTAGTATTAAGCATATGCTCAACTTAGTATTGTTTACGTTCTTAATTGCGTATATTATGAACCGTCTACAAGGTATTATTTCAAAGCAGGTCGATAAAGTTTTTAAAGTAAGTCCCAAAATAATAGTTATTCTTTTGTATGTTACCTTTATAAGTGTCTTAACAATTGGGATATCTAGATATTTGCCTGATATCCTACTACAAATTAGGCAAATCTATAATATTATTTTGCTTTGGATCGTATCGCCACCTTCTACAGACGGTGTCTTCGGATTTATCATTCACTACATTCAAGAATTAAATATTGAGTCTTACGTTAGAGAAGGCTTTTCCTATATCGTTAAGCTAGGAAGCTTAGGCACAACGATTGTGTTTGCCCTCGTATTAAGTCTATTCTTACTTTTGGAGAAGGATCGGATCATTCGCTTCACGGCGAAGTTTAAAACGAGCAAGATTTCTTGGTTCTACAATGAGTTAGAGTATTTTGGCAGGCGCTTTGTGCTTTCTTTTGGTAAGGTTTTAGAGGCTCAACTGCTGATTGCTGTGTTTAACACGATTTTTACATTACTAGGCTTATGGATTCTTGGCTTCCCTTATTTGTTTGCTTTGGGGATCATGATATTCCTACTAAGCTTAATTCCAGTAGCAGGTTTTCTAATCTCTCTTATTCCATTATGTATTATAGGCTATAAGCTAGGCGGATTTATGCTGGTGATCTACGTGCTGGTGATGATTTTCCTTTTACACTTTATTGAAGGCTATTTTCTTAATCCAAAGCTGATGTCGTCTAAAACAAACCTGCCCGTTTTTTACACGTTTACGATTCTTATTTTCTCGGAGCACTATTTAGGTGTGTGGGGATTAATTATTGGAATTCCGATCTTCGTATTCCTATTGGATATTCTTGATGTGGATGTTAATGAGTCTGGAAAAGAGGACGATTCCGAGGGAGGGGAGGGAGGGGCATCAGAGAGTATATCTCCTGATCCTTCTACAGAATAAGCTGAATTGAACCCATTTTTCATTACCTAGAACTACCTGTTTAATATGGATATAAGTAAAAGTAAATACTGAAGAATGGACCCTTGGTACTAGAATAGGGTCTTTTTTTACTATTAAATAACATATTATCCCAAAAAAGAGATTGTAGTAAAAAGATGATGAGAACAAATGAAGTTGAAATTAAATTGTATTTATTCTAATTTTTCTAAATTTATTTGAAATTTTACTTGAGATGCTAGTATAATAGAAAAAAGTTCATGGCTTGTCCATGGTGACCTTACTTCACTACAAGGAATTGAAAGCGCTACCAAGAATAAAGTGGTTGCAAATCAAGTCGGAGGTGCAAAAATGACTTTTCAGCATGTTCATTCTTATATTAATCAGGTATGTAATCTATACGTTCATCATTTTGACATTTATCGGAATCAAAAAATGGAAGGATTTGATTTAGATTTCATGGCTGCTCATAAACGTAGAGATGAAAAATATATGATTTCAAAAAACATAAAGGTGTGGGGGGTTGAGAATCAGCAGTACATTTTTACTGCTACCAGTAAGCAAAGCATTTCAAAGGAGTTTATAGCTCAATTTAAGAGTAGTTTAAATCAAGTAATGCCTGACTTTATACCATATAAAAAGGAACACATGTCCACCATTTTTATAGGAGTTGTCATTACAAACCAAACTGTCAGTAAGACTATTGAGAAGGAAGCTGTAAAATATCGGAAGCTCAAATTTTTAAACTTTGGTTGGTATGGATGGGCAGAATGTTATCTTGCAATTGTTAGCCTAAAAGAGAATAAGATAGCCATTCACCCAAAAGGTCAGCCATTTGTTAAACCTTTTATTCAAATTTTAAATGAAGGGGTTGCTTAATATGAGTTTTTTAACAATTCTATTTATTTCCGGTATTGTCTTTGTACTTGCTTATTTCACTTATGGAAAATATCTTGAAAAAAAGCTGAACGTTGATCCTAATCGAGAAACACCTGCCCATACGATGAAGGATGGAGTGGATTATGTACCTGCATCTAAGCCAGTTCTACTCGGTCACCATTTTGCAACGATTGCAGGGGGAGGACCTATTGTTGGACCAGTAACAGCAGCTGCATTCGGCTGGATTCCTGCGGTTTTGTGGATTGTTATTGGAAGTATCTTTATGGGTGGTGTGCATGATTATACATCCTTACAAGCTTCGATTCGTCATAAAGCACAGTCCATTGGAGCCATTATAAAAGAGTATATTGGTAACAGGGGGCAGACCCTATTTATGCTATTTGCGATTGCTACGCTTATTCTCATTGTTGGTGTATTCATTATTTTAGTCGGAAATACGTTTGTGGCCGTTCCTGAGGCAGCGACGGCATCCATGCTTTTTATTGGGGTAGCTATGCTGTTTGGCTTTATTGTCAACCAACTTCGGATGAATCTAGTATTAGCTAGTATACTAGGAGTAGTGGCAATGCTAGGGTGTGTTTGGCTAGGATTATTGTTCCCGCTACAGCTTAGTGGTACTGTATGGACATTTATTTTAATCGGTTACGCATATCTAGCTTCTATCTTGCCTGTTTGGTTTTTATTACAGCCTCGTGATTATCTAAACTCATTTTTACTATATGGAATGATGGCTGGTGCTGCAGTAGGGATTATTATTGCGAATCCATCTATTCAGCTTTCTGGTTATACAGGCTTCTATAATGCTGAGCTAGGCTTTCTATTTCCCATCCTATTTATAACGATAGCTTGTGGAGCTATTTCTGGCTTTCACTCACTTGTTGCATCTGGAACGACAGCGAAGCAATTAGACAATGAAAAAAGTGGAAAATTTATTGCATATGGAGGTATGCTTCTAGAAGGATTTTTAGCCATTATTGCTGTAGGATCAGTAGCTTATCTTACACAAGCAGACTTTGCAGCAAGGATGGATGCCATGGGTGGTCCTATCGGGACCTTTGCAGCAGGAATAGGGCATTTTATGTCCTATTGGGGCATTAATGAGGCAACTGCCATCACATTTACAACACTAGTTGCTTCTGCTTTTCTATTGACAACATTAGACTCTGCTACGCGTTTAGGACGGTATGCCGTTCAAGAGCTTGTTGAGCGTAGCTCTCCAGCTCTAGCAAAAAATCAACATATTGGAACAATTGTTGTCCTTGCAGGAGCTTCAGCCCTTGCTCTTTCTGGAACGTGGAGCTCAGTTTGGCCATTATTCGGATCTGCAAATCAAATGCTAGGAGCATTAGCCCTACTAGCGGTAACAGCTTGGTTGTCTAGGCTTGGTGTGAAGACATACTTTACCGTTATCCCAATGGTTGTCATGTTTATTGTTACTATCGGTGCCCTAATATCGTTAATGGTGACCAATTTTATGAATGGAAACCTGTTCTTAGCTATTTCAGCATTTGTACTTTTTATTCTCTGTCTCTTCCTTGTGTTTGAATCTTGGAAAGCAATGGTTCAGAAGAAGAGCGAGGAAAAAACGATAAAAGTATAGGAGTTATGAATTTATAGATTCTCGTTACAGACTTACGAGACTTTATTAATTGAAGTTAAACGGATAGTCATAGTAAGAAAGAGAAGCTTAGGAATAAAAGAAATAAACGAATAATAGAGGGCAACCCGAAGATAATCTTTGATCTTAGGGTTGCCCTCTAATGTTTTATTTAAACTCTGCCCAAAGCTGATCTAACACGCTTTTTTCAGTGGATACATCATTAAACGCAATTGGTGTTTCAGGGTAGCCGTCCAAGAATGTGTGATACGCAGGACGCTCTTGTTTATAGATGATTCCTTGAAGGTTACCATCATGCTCAATAACCTGAGTATAGGCCTGTGCCTTGTCGGATGGATCATAGCCCTCCACCTGACTTAGGTCGATTAGATTCTCTTTGAAAAAGTCGTACGTATTTACCTTATTGAAGGTAACACATGGGCTGAACACATTCACTAGAGAGAACCCTGGATGCTCCATGGCTTGCTGGATAAGATCGGTTAATCCTTTGATATCTCCTGAGAATGCCTGAGCAATAAAACTAGCTCCTGCTCCTAACGCTAATTCAAGAGGTTTTACTTCACGTTCACCTGAGCCTTCCGGTGATGTTTTAGATTTGAAACCTTGAGAGCTAGTTGGTGAGGTTTGCCCTTTTGTTAGTCCATAAATACGATTATCCATAACAACATAGGTCATATCTACATTTCTTCTAGCTGCATGTGTGAAGTGACCAGCTCCAATTCCATAGCCGTCGCCATCTCCCCCTGAGGCAACCACTTTCATGCCGCTGCTCGCAAGCTTCACTGCCTGAGCAACAGGCAGTGAACGTCCGTGTAGGGTGTGGAATCCGTAGGAGCGTGTGTATTCAGAAACCTTACCTGAACATCCGATGCCAGATACAATCGCTAATTGATGGGGCTCTAAGCCTAAATTAATCGCTGCTTTTTGAATGCCAGCCATAACGGAGAAATGACCACATCCAGGACACCAAGTCGATACATCACCACGATAATCTTTTAATGTTGCTGCCATGTTACACAACCTCCTTCACAATTTGTCCCACTTGCTTCTCTAAATCCTGTTTACTGAACGGGTCACCATTAAATTTAGTAATTGTTTGAAGCTTATCTCCAACTTGAAGTTCTTTCTGAATCATTCCAGATAATTGACCACTCCAGTTGTTTTCTACAACAATAACTCGTTGCGCAGCGTCAATTAACTCCTTAATTCCTTCAGGCTGGAACGGATAAAGCACTTTAATATGGGCTAAGCCGGCATCCCCGCCACTTGCATTTAGGTCATGGATATATTCTTCAATGACCCCACGAGTAGAACCAATTCCAATGAATAACGTTTCAACGTTACGCTCTTCACCACCGATAAATTCATATCCTTTTGTTTTAAAGGAATCTAATTTACCTAATCTTTTATTCATCATGGCCACACGCAACTCAGGAATCTCTGTGATATGTCCCGTTTCGCTGTGCTCATTTGAGTTAGCTGTATAGACACCACCCTTTTGTCCTGGTATGGAGCGTGGAGAAATACCATCCTCTGTTAAGCGATAGCGTTTAAAGTTAAATTCCTCAAGCTCTGCTAGCTGCTCCTCTGTTAGAAGCTTACCACGATCAATTTCCTCAAACTTACTTAAGTCGTAATCTGGGCATGACTGCTTGTTTAAGGAAAGCATGAGGTCAAGAGCTACGATAACAGGACATTGGTATTTTTCAGCTAAGTTAAAGGCAGTAGAAGCAACAGTCATACACTCTTCAACAGTACTTGGTGCTAAGACGATCCTGGGAATCTCGCCGTGTCCAGAATAGACCATGGTATTTAAATCACTCTGTTCATATTTAGTAGGTAGCCCTGTTCCTGGACCCCCACGCTGAGAGTTAACAATAACAACTGGTGTTTCAGACATCCCGGCTAAGCCTAGAGCCTCTGTTTTTAGAGAGAAACCTGGTCCAGAGGTACTTGTTAGAGAACGTACACCGGCAAAGCCCCCGCCGATAGCCATAAGGATACCCGCAATTTCATCCTCTGCCTGTACAGCTGCTCCTCCTACCTTTGGCAGGTTAGCTTTCATATATTCCATAATTTCTGATGCTGGAGTAATTGGGTAAGAAGCTAGGAATCTACAGCCAGAGGCAAGAGCTCCAAACGCAAACGCTTCATTTCCCATTAATAGTGCCTGATTTTTTGGTTCAGGAGTATTTAATTCGATTGATTTTAAGCCAAGCTGTTGAATATATTCATAGCCTGTTTTAAGGGCATTAATGTTAAGATCTACAATTAACTGTCCTTTTTTACTAAACTTCTCTTCAACAAGTGGAGCAAAAATCTCATAGTGTAAGCCCATTAAGTAGAGGGAAGAACCTAGGGCTATCATATTACGAATAATCTTATTCCCAAGCTCTTCAGCTAGCTTGGTGAAGGAAACATGGATAACAGTAACATCATCTACTGTTTCCACTTTTTCCTCTCTTTTGTTCTCCATCAAAACAAATCCGCCTTTAGACATGGCCGGAAAATTATGCTCGTAGGATTCCTGATCAAGAGCTACTAGAATATCCGTCGTATCCCCGTGATAGTAAGTAGGCTCAAGGCTAGCACGGATGTGATAGTACGTATGTCCTCCTTTAATACGAGAGGCGAAATGCTTATACGATGAAATATGAAACCCTTGCTTCATTAAGGTTGAAGCAAAAATTTCTCCCGTACTGTCAATTCCTTCTCCCTGCTGTCCACCAATTTTCCATGTGATCTCCGATTTCATAGAAACCTCTCCTTTTCCTAAGTGTAATAAGCACTTGGTGATTGAAAGTGCATAGACAATAGTACAGCTTTGTTCATTCGATTCATGAGATGCATGGCCTTTTGAGAAATGATTGTCTTTTAAAATGAATCAATCTGTTATAGTTATATATATAAAAATAATAGTACACATCAGTTATCTACCTTCAGAATATTCCACTACATCGGATATGTCAATAGAACACACTCTAATTACAGTGTGTAATAGCTATTTTTATATCCGATAGCTTGAGATATTCGTCCTGAAGAAAGCTCTATAACAATGGTTGCTTAAAACTGTTACAATATTATTAAAGATCATATTAATACAGAAACAATGTGTAAAATTGAGCTGAAAATTATATTTTTATATATAAAGAGCTAGTATGCTCCTATACTAGTGAATAACAAAAAAATAAGGTTGTCTGTGATGAATGTTACAAGAGGAAAAGTATGTATGTATGAGAGTGTGTTCCTTGTAAGCGCTTTCTCTATCTGTTATAGAAAGAAAGATCGTACAATGTAATACACGAAATGAAAAACAAAAAGGGACAAAACATAAACTATTCAAAATATTATATTACATTATTGTATACTATAAAGCAGAATATGGCAATAAATGAAAGGGCATTCTAATCTTTTTTCACCTCTAGCTTAGTGAATAGACAAGCTTTCTTAGGGCTTGTTAAAATATCTCTCAAATTATATCTGTTATATATCAGATGAAGTTTAGTTTATGATCTGTACTAATATTTATATAACAGAACACTATCCTTTTTTTAAAGAGATAGAAGGAGTATAATAAAAAGTATACAAAAGAGGGAAGAGGGGCTTGTCACAAAATGAAAACGTTTAAAGATAGTATGTACCAGCTAATCGTTGAAACTTCAACCGTATTACCGCCTGACGTTCGCGCTGCGATTGCTAAGGCTAAAGCGAGTGAAAATGCAGGAACGCGTGCTGCATTATCTCTTTCTACGATTACAAATAATATTAAAATGGCAGAGGATAACGTATCACCAATTTGTCAGGATACAGGGCTGCCTACTTTCTTGATAAAAACCCCTGTGGGAGCTAATCAGCTTGAAATGACCAAAGCGATTAAAGAGGCACTTGCAGAAGCAACGAAAAACGGGAAGCTAAGACCAAATTCTGTGGACTCTCTGACGGGAGAAAATAGTGGAGATAATCTAGGTCAAGGATTACCAGTGATTAAATATGAGCAATGGGAAAAGGATGAAATTGATGTCCGTCTCGTCTTAAAGGGTGGCGGATGTGAAAATAAAAATATCCAGTATAGTCTCCCGTGTGAACTGGATGGGCTTGGACGTGCTGGCCGAGATTTAGATGGCATTCGAAAATGTATCATGCATTCCGTTTATCAAGCACAAGGACAAGGCTGTAGTGCTGGGTTTCTCGGTGTGGGGATCGGTGGAGACCGTTCCTCAGGCTATGACTTAGCTAAGAAGCAGCTTTTCCGTGAGGCGGATGATGTTAATCCTCATGAGGACTTAGCACAGCTTGAGGCTTATGTGATGGAAAATGCGAACAAGCTAGGCATTGGGACGATGGGCTTTGGAGGAGAAACGACATTATTAGGCTGTAAAATTGGTGTAATGAACAGGATTCCGGCTAGCTTTTTCGTTTCTGTAGCGTATAATTGCTGGGCTTTTCGTCGTCTTGGTGTTGTGATTGATCCTCAAACGGGCGATATTAATCGTTGGCTTTACAAGGATGAGCGCAATATTGAAGAGAGTGTACAAGAGGTTATCGACAATGCGAAAACAGAAGGAGCGCGCGAGGTTGTATTACAGGCTCCGATCACAGAGGAACAAATTCGTGAGTTAAAGGTTGGGGATGTAGTTATTCTTAATGGAAGCATGCACACAGGAAGAGACGCTTTGCATAGCTATTTGATGAAGAATGATGCACCTATTGACCTTAATGGAGAGGTCATTTACCACTGTGGACCAGTTATGCTAAAGGATGAAGAAGGAAATTGGCAGGTTAAGGCTGCTGGACCAACGACTAGTGCCCGTGAGGAGCCTTATCAAGCGGATATTATTAAGAAGTTTGGTATTCGCGCCGTTATCGGAAAAGGTGGAATGGGTCCTAAAACTCTAGCTGGATTAAAGGAAAGTGGAGCTGTCTATCTAAATGCAATCGGAGGAGCGGCACAGTATTACGCTGATTGTATTACGGGAGTGACGGGTGTACATTATCTGAAGGAATTTGGTGTTCCAGAGGCGATGTGGCATCTCGAGGTTGAAGGGTTTGCTGCTATTGTTACGATGGATTCGCATGGAAACAGCTTACATGCAGAGGTAGAGAAGTCTTCTTTAGAAAAACTGGCTGAATTTAAGGAACCAGTGTTTAAGTAAATAAATACAACAAAGGGTGTCCTGAAGTGATGGTAAATGACTTAAGGATGCCCTTTTTTATTATGATATAAGGAAGTTGAAAGCATATTTTTATATAAGTCTGATCAAGTTAGTTTAAGAAATGTACGCGAATATGTTGTGTAAGAATAGATATGGGGAGAGATGAACATGTGCTCAAAAGGACTAATCCTTCTTTATCTAGATTCCTTACTTCACACTTCGTTGAAAGTAACAATCCCTAATGGATATACATTAAGAATGTTATAAGGAAGATATGGAGAAACGTTGGAGAGAAATATATTCTCAGTTAAATATGGATTTTTCTATAGAGCAATGTATAACTCCGAATGAGTTAAAATAATTTATTGGGAAGTTCTAGCTAAAGATATGTAACCCCGTATCTTAGCTGTACGGGGTGTTATTATCATGTATTGTTGGGTTTTGTTTTTGAGTATCTAGTTCATGCATCTCCATTAGAGGTGGACTCTTTAAATAACTCTAGAGCTTTTTCTCTCATAACTCTATGATCTACGATTGGCTTAGGGTAATCCTTCCCTATGATACAGCTGCTCTCTTTTTGTACAGAATCAGGCATGGTTATGGGGTTATGAATGTATTTTACAGGGACATTCTTCAGCTCAGGTATATACTGCTTGATGTAAATGCCATTAGGATCAAAGCGCTCAGACTGCCGAGTTGGATTAAAGATACGAAAATACGGTACAGCGTCCGTCCCGGTTGAAGCAGCCCACTGCCATCCGCCGATATTTGAGGCAGGATCATAATCAATAAGACGTTCCTCGAAATAACGCTCTCCCTTTCGCCAATCAATCAGTAAATCCTTTGTTAAAAAAGAAGCCACAATCATACGTACTCTGTTATGCATCCAACCCGTTTGATTCAGTTGACGCATGCCAGCGTCCACAATGGGAAAGCCTGTTTGTCCTTCTGTCCACCTTTTGAAGAGATCTGCATCATCTGTGTTCCAGGTTAATCCCCGATATTTTTCAATGAGCTCCTCATTCTTGCTTTTAGGATAATAATGATAAATCATATTATAGAAATCACGCCAAGCGAGCTCCTTAATAAAAGTTTCAATTCCCTCACAATCTGCTCTACCTTGAATCTTATCTAGAGCAGCATAGAAAATTGTTCTCGGAGAAAGCTGTCCTGTTCTTAGGTAGGCAGAGATACCGCTTGTAGCTTGCAAAGCTGGATAATCTCGTTTTCTGTGATAATCATCTATCGTTTCTGTTGTGAATTCCTCTATGCGCTGTAATGCCTGTTGCTCTCCTACGTGCTCCCATTGCGTTATCCTCTTGCTTAGAAGCTCCTGGTATACTTGCTCGCCATCCGCAAATTTTCGTTGAAGATGAACGGCATGCTTTTTCAGCTTATCTATATCTACCTGAACTATCTTAGGCTTTTCAGCTTTAGACCATCGCTTGTAGTACGAAGAAAACACTTTATAATGAGAGTGGTCTGCTTTAAGAATATCATGGGCAGAATGAATATGATGATCGAGGCAGGGGAAAACAGCTATATCTTTTGAATTCAAGTGTTGGATGACAGCATCATCACGTTCTCTCCCGAAGCCAACTTCGTCATAGTTAAAATAAAGAGCTTCGAGATCTGAGGTTTTGATAAGCAAATCGTCTAATGCTGAGAATATGTTACCGTGCATGAAATGTATAGGAAAATTCAGTTCTTTCCCATCATCTACAAAGCTCTTTAATGTAGCGTAGAAATAATCATGCCTCGGGCTAAACGTCTGATTAAGCGCAGGATGTAAATGGAATAGACCAATGATTTGATCCTCTTCATGCAATGCGAGTATAGCTTTTGCTAAAGCGGTCTGGTCGTGAAATCGAAGGTCCTTACGGAACCATACAGCAATTGTACCCATCTAATCAGCCTTTCATTAATGTTCCTTTAAGTATAACGGGAAGTAGGTTCTAGGGAAACAAAATGGTTCGATATAACTACTAAATGCAGTCCAATTTCAGCTAGTAAAGTTTTGGCTTCCTTGATAAAATAAAGGAGATTACATGATTTTCATTTTTTGAAGAAAAACAAGCGAAAATTTTGAATAGGAGAAGAGGTGATGGTGTCTTTTAGATCGCTTAATGAATATTTGTATGATATCAAGCATAATCTAGTGAAAAAAGTTGGGGCTGTTTTGTTGTTCAAACTGATCTACGGTGAAAATCATTCAAACACTAGTGGCGGTCAAGAGTATTGCTATTCATGAGCTTGTGTGCAATCCTTATTTGTATAAGATATGTGAGGTAGGAAGTTCCATAGTCAAAGATTTTTGAATAACGTTTGAGGTCCTGTTAAGTCTGCAGCATTTTTTTCCGCCGCGCTTTGAAGCTGAAGCAATGCTATTGGTCGTCTTATAGAAGTGATGGAGTCCATACTCCAAGCGAGTTTTATCAGATGAATCACTTTCGACAAAATCCAGACGCCATACTCAACATTCTTTCAAAAATTTAGCTAAAATGAGAGAGCTTGTTTAATAGAAGGGATTACAAAATTCGCAAAATTATAATTACAGCTTGACGCACTGAATCCTATACTATAAATTGTAAAGTAAGGCGCTATAACTGGAACGACAGGCTTTTGGCCATAGTTATTTTAAAGCGGAAAGTTAGGGGGAGAAATAATGCTAAGAACACATATTTTAAATCAGCTAGATAGAAAAAGAATAGGTCAGCGAAATTTGGCGAAAATTGCCGGCGTAAGTGAATCGACAATATCTAGATTCTTAAATGATAGGGACGAATTGAATTTTGAATCCATTCTTAAGATCGTGAAGTTTCTTTTTCCGGAGAAGGAAAAGGAGTATATAGAGGAGTACGCTACTACTCAAAAAAGCATGAACGCTCGTTACTGTATGGAGTATTGTATGATTCATAGGCTGTGGCACATTACAGAAGGTATTATTGCAACTCTTTATGATTCCACAAACCCTCTCGACCGTGAGTGGGCTAGGGTCTATGAGCTAGAGCTCTTACGAGTGAATAAAAGAATTGAATATGGTGAGCTTTTAACGGAGTTAAAGCGTTATTATCCCAAAGCGATTGAGGTACAGATTCTTCATACCTTTGTTACGGCATACGCTTATTATGATATGAATAAGCACAGTCTTCTGTATGATTTATTAGAAGGGCTTGACCAGCAAATTGAACAAGTAAAGAGTCCATTTATGAGAGATTGCTTTAATATTCGCCTCGGTCTGCTTTTGAATCGTTATTTCCTATTACAAAATAAGGTTGAACAGGCTAGAGAATATAGTTATAAGGTGATTAATCAGGATGTAGCTGAGCATGTTAAAGGCCTAGCTTATTTATATTTAGGTGAATCTTATCTATATGAGGATTACGAAACAGGTAAAGCTCATATTGAGAAAGCTTATTTAATCTTTGTGGACACAGAAAGAGCAGAGAATGCAAGACATGCACAGCAATCGTTGTCCTTCTTGCAGTCCTACTGGAAGGTTGATCGAGAATTTCTTCTGGAGCTAGATTCTGATCGAGCGGTTGTTGAATACAGCCATTATTTGCTTGGTAAAGATGAAAAGGTTGAAGCTAAAAAAATGTTGGATACAATAGACGTTGAAAACTTACCTGATTGGGATAAGGGCTTCTTTTACTATAGTCTTGGATTATTGGAAAAGCATGAGCTTGCCTTCCATTACTCTGTGAAATGGTTTAAGAAGACGGAAAATGCGTTTCATCTCCAATTAGCTTTACATGAATTAAAGAAAATGGAAACAAATGAAGTTTTGTTGGAGATTTTAAACTTGTAAGGAGGATATTATTTTGAAAAAGAAACTGTTTAAAGTGCTAGTGACTTTTTCTATAGTTTCTATGGTATTTGTTGGTGTTAGTACTTCAGCTTTAGCAAGTGGTAATGCAAGTCCGACACCGTATTCTATACCAGTAGAGATGGCTAAATTTTAAAAAGTGCTGTTTTATAATAAATATTTTTGATGATAAGAATAGGGACGTCTCAATGTATTGACTTGAGGCGTCTTTTTTGTACTATGCGTGCCCAGCAAGCCGTTAATTGCTAGTCGGTGGAAGTCCGATCTAAGTAAGAACCAAGTCGCTTAGTAGCTGACAGGCAA
>NZ_JAUSTY010000035.1 GCF_030813115.1 Bacillus horti
GAGGGAAAACTTCACGTACGGTTTGATGAGGAGGAGCTGGAATGAGTAAAGGCGACCTCACGGTCGCCAAGAAAATTTCAGTTCTTTACTCTACCGCTGGGAAAGTAAGGTTTTTTCTTAATTAAGAGAGGAGGAGATAAGGGAAGTAAAACATTAGTAAAAGATGAAAACATTAAGCAATCATAAGAAGAGAAGGAGAAAGGCATATGAGACAAGCCAAAGCACTAATTCCATTTATAATCATTTGTACGCTCTTATTTAGCCTGTTAGGGTGGCCCTTGTCGGAACAAAAAGCCTATGCTGCCTATACCTATGAATTTAGGGATACGGCCTCATCCACTCAGTTGAACGGGTCAGGTATATCTCTTTTTGAGCAGTATATGGTTTGGTATAAAGCTGATGCCGCTGGAAATAGGCAAATTCATTTTCAGAATCTGCAAACTGGTGAAGCACAACAAATCACCGATGTAGCATCAGCCAAGGAATCACCTCGTGTAGGAATCAATTCAAAGCAGCAGCCAGTTGTCGTGTGGAACGATAAAAGAAACCATGACCGCTTACAACCGCTGTGGGATATTTATGCTTATAACGTAGCTACTCAAGAAGAGATCAAGTTGAATACGGCTCAGGGTCAACTTGTCGCCCCTACTATTCATGGGGACTATGTTGTCTGGCACGACCTGACTGGTAGAGAAATGTACGTCTACGATCTAAACTCGGGACAAGCATCTTCGATAGGCAAAGGACGCTATCCAGTAGTAGCAAAAGGGCAGGTGCTCTATCAAAATGTCTCTGACGGCGGTTTAAGCCTCTATAACATTCAGAGCAAACAGACGAAAAAGGTCGTAGAGCTGCCTTACCATGAGTATGTTTTCGGATTTACCTTTAATGGTGACACAGCCTTATGGCTTAAAACGGACCTAGACGGCAGAGTAACGTATAGCTTTGCTCGGACAACGGAGCAGGAAATAACCGTTAAAGACCTCACAACACCTAAGAAGCAGGAGGTGCGAAGCTCAAGCATTGTCCTTGGCGAACGTTACGGGGCTTGGCTGGAAGTGAAAAATGGTGTGGCTCAAATTGTCGGAGTAGATCTAACGAATAGTCAAGCGTATCCGATTACTCAGGCCAATACGAATCAAACCTTATATGGCTTTAATGGCGACAGACTGATGATGAAGGATGCACAGGGTAACCTTATTTATCGCACAATTATCGCTATAAACAACAGTGACTCAGGCTCTCCTTCAACATCTCCAACGACAGCTAAGACGGCACAGAAGAAAATCGGAGCAACAGGCGGCAGTCTTGAAATCAGTAAGCTTGCCCACGTGCATATCCCTGCTGGTGTATTCTCGAAGGAAAGCTTAGTCAGCATGACTGAACAACAGCAAGCTATACAGAACCTACAGTCAAACATGGTGTCCTTAAGCAAGGCCATTGAGCTTTCTTCTGAGTTTCCTTTTGAACAAGATGCACAGCTAACGCTACATTTCGATCTGGCTAAGATTGTCCCTCACCAGCTCAAAAAGGTAGGTATCTATACATTTAACAAGGAGACGTCCTCTTGGAGCATTGTTGGCGGAGTGGCTGATGTAAGCACAAGCACGGTTCAGTCTGCTATTAAGCAGCCTGGTGTGTATGCCGTTATGCTCTATGACAAAACGTTCACAGATATTCAAAAGCACTGGGCTCAGCAGGAAATCGAAACCCTCGCCGCTAGATGGATTGTCAATGGCGTCAATGAGGAACGCTTTGCTCCAAATCAATCCGTGACCCGTGCGGAATTTATTAAAATGCTAACCGCTTCTCTTGGACTTGAGCCGATTGAAACAAAACAGTCGAGCTTTACTGATGTTCCTGCCTCACACTGGGCTTCTAGCTGGATTGAAGCTGGCTATCAAGCAGGGATTGTTCAAGGCAGCCAAGGAAAATTCCATTCCAATCAAACGATTACCAGAGAAGAAATGATGACCATGCTCGTCCGTGCCTTAGGACTGGAAGAAAGCACAGCTACACAGCAAACGCTACTAACTTTCAAGGACCATGCTGGAGTTAGTTCTTGGGCCAAGCCTTATGTAGCCTTAGCGATTGAACAGGGCTTAATCACAGGTACAGGCGGAGAGATTCAACCTGCTCAGGCTAGTACACGAGCTATGGCAGCAGTGGTCATGTACCGATTATTAGAAAAAGAGAAGAAGCTATAGAAAAGGAGTACACGCATGAGGAAAATGATTCATTTTGTATCTGCTAGGAAAAAGGCGATCTTATCCTGCTTCCTAGCGATCATTTTAACCGTAACAAGCATTCCTATCTTCCCTTTTCTAGGGGAGCATAAGGTCAAAGCGGATACGAACTTAGAAATTAACCCTTCACGATTTAACACCGTCTACGGTGGTGAAGCAGAAATCATCTTCAGCTATGAGGATATGCCTCATGATACAAGAATCGAGGTCATTGACCCCGTACAGCATCTTATTGCCAGCGATATGTATGAGCATGGGACAGACCACATAGTCATCTGGGATGGGAAAATTGGTGACCAGCCCGCTACCGATGGGATATATACGATCCAAGTCGAGCCGCAAGAGGAGAAATTCAAGGAATGGGCAAAGGAAGCTACAGTAGAGGTTTTTAATCCCAACCCACCTGCACCGAGAGACTTAGAGATTGAACCTAATCTTAGAAGTGATTCTCATGTCATCCGCGGGTTAGCAGAAAAGGGGACAGAGGTCACTCTCGAAATTAGATACACGAAGCGGGAAGGCTACGATCAAGTACCTGGAGAAACTGTAATGTATTCGTCTATTCCAGTACAAGATCAACGTAATAAGCTAGCTGATAAAACCATTGAGGCCAGCTATTTTACAGACTTTCCATTAAGAGACGACAACAAGCCGGAAGATTATGTGGGGGAATGGGAAATTGAGCTTTCGTTGAACGCTCATGAAATCGCCCACATTACGGCTACAGCGACACGGAAGATAGATGGAAAAAGCTCAGGTGTTTCAGAGGCGCTAGATGTTTTACGCTTTAAGGCACCTACCTACCACGTAACTTGGGAAGCTTTGGCTGGCTATTACTATAGAGCCATGGGTGTAGAAGAGATGGTAGCAGGAGCTAGTAAAATAGCCGAGTTTAATAGAGTTGAGAATGTTTGTGTGGAGGCGCGGACTTGCCCGGGGACGATCCTAAGAGGAACAAACATATTAATTATGGATCCAGTGTTGGCAGGAGCCATTCTGAGAGAAGAATTAGCCGACCTAACATGGGAAAAGATAGCCAATCGAACCGCTTTAAATACACCAAAATGGTGGGACCCTATTATTCTATCTACAGGGAACTTCTACTTCCAGCACATGAATATGGCCTTACAAGCTACTCTACCATTAGAGTTTGAAATCACGTATCACAGTAGAGACACGTATGATGGAGCGATTGGCGTAGGCTGGCATCATTCCTATGAATGGAGATTGGAGCACCGTGAGCAAGGAGTCATTTATGTGGTCACTCCAGAGGGAGCGATGTATGAATACATTCCTACAGGTAACGGACAATACCAAACACCAGTTGGTTTTTATGATACCCTTACTAAACTACCAAATGGAAAATACCAGCTAGAAACCCCTCAAAAGTGGAAATATGTCTTTAGAGAGGATGGAGTACTACTTTCCATTACAGATAATAATCAAAACCAAGCAACATTAAGCTATATAGGCACTGTACTTCAATCCGTTTCCACGCAAGGGGCTTCCATGACCCTTACTTACGGGAAGAGCGGTAAGCTAGAGAAGCTAACAGACCATTCAGGTCGCTCTGTACACTATGACTATAACGAGCTGACTCATGACTTAACTGGAGTTACTCTCGCTGATGGGGCTAAGATTGGATTTAAATATAATGAAAAGCATCAAATGACAGAAATGACGAACCCTAATGGCACAGCTACCTTGATCAACGAATACGACGATCAGGATCGTGTGATTAGACAAAGGGACTTTAATGGAGCTTGGGGAGAGATTCAGTACTTTCCTGAGCAGAAGAAAACAATCACCACAGATCCTTTTGGAAGAATGACAACGTTCCATTACGATGATAGATACCGTCAAACGAAGATTGAATACCCGAATGGAACTACAGAAGAATATGAGTATGACGTAAATGATAACATCACTCTATTCAGAGATAGAAATGGAAATGAGACTAGATACAAATATGACGAAAGAGGAAATCTCCTTCAAGTCATTGATCCAGTTGGAGCCGTTCTGAATGTGACCTACACATCCTTTAATCAGCCTGCTGTAGTGACAGATCCGTTAGGACAGAAGACGGTATTCGAATACGATAGCAAAGGGAATCTCCTAGCTCTAGTCGATGCGCTTGGTCAGCGCTTTGAGATTCAGGTAGATAGTAGAGGAAATATTACGCAGGTGAAGAATGCGAATGGTGAAGTAACCCGAATGACCAACGATTCCTTCGGCTTCCCGAGTCTTATTATCGATCCTGCAGGCAATCAATTAAAGGTTGAACGTGATTCGCTGCATTTAGTTAAGCAAATGACAGATCCACTAGGTAATGTAAGCAAGTACGAATACGATACTCGTGATCGGATGATTGCTTCCGTTAATGCATTAAATCAGCGAGAAACATATGCGTATGACAAGGATAGCAACCTAATTAGCTATACGAACGTTGCTGGGGCAAAAACAACATTCCAGTACAGCTTCGATCTTCCTACGTCTGTAACGGATGCCTTGAATCAAACGAATAGCTATAAGTACGACATCCTAGGCAACATTGTAGAAGAAAGACTAGCTAACGGAGCTGTAACCAAATACGAGTATGACGAGCTGGATCGTCTAATCAAGGTTATTGACCCTGAAGGCTATGTCAGCAATTATGCGTATGACGGTAACGGCAATTTGACTGCCTATTCCGATGCACAGGGTGGAACGCATCAAATCAGCTACGATTCTAGGAATCTACCGATTAGTATGACTGATGCTGAGGGATCAACAACAACCTATACGTATGATTTACTAGGAAGACTACTAAAAGAAACAAACACATTAGGAAACAGTACTTTTTACGAGTATGACGCTATTGGGCAATTAATCAAAGTAAGGGATGCCCTTCAAAATGAAACACACTATGAATATGATGCTGCGGGGCGTATGGTGAAAATGCGTAACCCTAATGGAGCTGTTTGGAGTCTGTCATATGATCGCCTAGGACAGTTAACTCAAGTAACCGATCCACTAGGTCAAGTTTCTACTTTAAGAAGAGATAGACTAGGTCGTGTGATTCAATCCGTAGATGAAGCAGGAGCGATCACCTCTTACTCCTATGATCAGTTACATCGAATCACGTCTATGACAAACGCTAATGGACATACGACACGCTTTACGTATGATGCTTTAGGCAACGTAACTCAGGTAACCGACGCCAAGAACCAAGCGACCACGTATAGCTATGATGTGTTAGGCAGGCTAATAGGAGTCACCAACGCGCTACAAAACCAAACAAGCTACACGTATGACCAAGTAGGAAACCTAACGAGTAAAACGGACGCACTAGGTAGAGCTACTCAGTACGTCTATAACCTAAGAAATGAAGTCATTCAAAGAATCAATCCATTAGATCAAGTGACTCAATTTTCTTATGATGGTAACGGGAATTTACTCACATTTATGTATCCAGATCAGACACAAACCCAATATGCATACGATCAAATGAACCGTGTATCGCAGGTCCTATACCATGACGGTAAGCAGGTAGCCTATGCGTATGATAGACTAGGGCGAAGAACGAACATGAATGACAGTACAGGAACGACCACCTATCAATATGATGCACTAAACCGTTTAACGGAAGTCACCAACATGTGGGACCAAACGGTGCAGTATGAGTGGACAGCTACTGGGCAACGAAGTAAGATTATTTATCCTGATCAGAGTACGGCTAGCTATCAATATGATTTACTTGATAGATTAGTTCAGGTCCGTGATCAGCGTGGTGAAACAACGACTTATGAGTACAATGCTCAAAGTCTAGTCACCACCAAGACTTTACCAAGCCAGGCTAAAAGCACATATGTCTATGACCAAGTCGGTCAGCTTCTAGAACTAGCTCACTCAAACCAGAGAGGGAAGGTCTTAGAACGGTTAAGATATACGTATGACCCTATTGGGAACCGCATACGTATGGATCGCTTTGATGACGGCAATGACGAGGATAAAGGTGACTCTGATTTTAGTAAAATGAAGACCAACGAATATGCCTATGATGCACTGAATCAGCTGATTCAGGTTCAAAGCTATAACACCTATGATCGCTCTGCTCTAGCTATGACTACGTATAGCTATGACGAAGTGGGTAACCGTTTAAGCAAAATCATGCATGTAGGTTCAATCTCAGACACGGAGCTGTATACGTATGATGCTGCGGATAAGCTCATTTATTGGGAAAATGGAGATGATTCCAAAGAGTATGAGTATGACCTAAGAGGAAACTTACTGAGGGTAATAGGGAACTCTGTTGAGACCGTGACACAGGAAGTCTATACTCCTCCAACCCTCGATGATGAGAACATTGAAGAGGAAGAACAAGGTATAGAGGAAGAAGATTTAGGCATAGAGGAAGAAGATGAAGAGCATGGTCAAGAAAATTGGAATGAAGAGTTAGAGCTAGAATTAAACAATCTTCTAGGTCTTAATGAACTAGATGATGATCTAAACAGCTTAAAGGCTACTGACACTTCTTTAGAAAATGAAGAGTCATTTGGAGAAGATCATGCTCCGGAATCCGTCACTGATCCTAAAGATGTGGACAACAGCGATGAACAGAATGAATTGGAGCAGGAGATGGAGCTTGAGGAAGATGTGATTCGAGAAATTCAAGAGCTTAACGAGCTCATTAGCATCAACCGTAAGTCAGATGTGATAGAGCAATATAGCTGGGGCTCTAATAACAAACTTATCCAAGCGATTAACCATAAAGGGGATATCACCAACTACTTCTATGACGGCGATGGCAACCGTGTTAAAATGACGTTAGACATCCAACGTGGTCCTGGAGGGAACAATGGTAACAACGGAAATAACAATGGTAATAATGGGAACAATGGAAATGGCAATAACGGCAATAATGGAAACGGAAATAACGGCAATGGCAACAATGGTAACGGTAATGGAAACAATGGGAACAACGGAAACGGTCATAACAAATGTGACTTCGTAGTGCCCCCAGGCTTTGTACCGCCAGGCTTAGCCAAGAAATGTGGAACTGGTGAAGATCCATATCCAGACAGTCACCCAGGTGGTCCGCGAGACGGGTGGGAGCATCAGCATAAAAAGCGCCATTGGGAGTTCCACTACACGAATGATGTAACCTTAGCTCTTCCAGAAGTGCTTCAGGTTGCTGAAATTGACACCACATTATGGCGCCAAACGTATGTGTATGGAGCCCATAATGAAAGAATCAGCATGAACTACGTCCCTGCCTATGACCATGATAACGGCTGGGAGCCTTCTCCTGGTGAGGGTGGAGCACAGCCAGGCACAACACCTAAAACACTGTATTTCTTGGCGGATGGTTTAGGCAGCACCTTAGGCTTACTCACGTATGATGGACGCATTTCTGCTCGCTACGATTACGATGAGTTTGGGATTGTCCAAAGTACAAAGAAGTTTGACATCAACTGGCCAGGGCCAGACAATATGTATGGCTATACGGGATTGGAATATGAGTACTACACAGATCTCAATTATGCTCGTGCTCGTTATTACAAGGCGGAGATTGGGCGATTCATTAGTGAGGATTCTTATTTAGGGGGTATCTTCAACCCACAAAGCCAAAATCTGTATACGTATGTGCATAATAACCCATTAATATATGTAGATCCAAGTGGTATGTCACCTGATGAGGCGGCTGATTTATATAAGGTTAACGAATATATTAATATGTTAAATAGAGAATACCACTGGGAAACAGAACGGGGAAATAGAGAGGAAGCGAATAATGCACTAAGAATTGCTACACAATATTTTAATAATTATAAGGTAAACTATAGCAAGTACGATCTAATAGGTGTTGGAAAATTACCACTCAAAGAATATTCCAATAATAGTAGTGATATAGCGATGAAATTTAGGCTTGACAATAATTTAAAAGACAAGCTCTATGTTGAAATCCCTGCAGGTTTTGAATTCTTAGGATATGAAGAGAGTACCTATACAATAATGCAGCAAATAGGAGGTAATATAACAAAATTTGTATCAAATTTAATTCAGAATCCAATCTCTATGCCTGTTACACTAACTTTAGACGACGTGGGCGTTCCGAAAGCGGGAGCGAAAAGAACCATACTATATATAGAAAAAGATAATAAAAATTATAACGCAGTAATTGAAACTTATAAGGGAGAAGCAACTTATATCAGAGGTTGGAAGCATTATAAGTAATTAATATAAAATAGTTCCAACCATAAGAATGATTTCTCTAAGGGTTCATAAGAAAAGCATTTGGAGCCTCCACTATGTCAAAAGTCTAAATCTAGCTTTGAAAACTGAAGTATACTCATTTTTATAATCATAAATGCCTTGTAAGGGATATTGTTTACTTTTACAAGGCATTTATTTTTTGAGCATACATTTTCAGACGGTACCTATGTCACGATGAGCGTGGATGTTTTCTCTCAAATGAAATCATGGGTATCAGTAAGGAGCAAAATATTCTCTCATCAGTTTCTAATATTGGGGGGGCGACAACTTCCCCTGGTGAGGGTGGAGCACAGCCAGGAACCACACCTAAAACCCTCTACTTCTTAGCAGATGGTTTAGGCAGCACCTTAAGCTTACTCACATATGATGGCCGAATTTCTTCTCGCTACGACTACGATGAGTTTGGAATTGTCCAAAGCACGAAGAAGTTTGACATCAACTGGCCGGGGCCAGACAATATGTATGGTTATACGGGATTGGAATATGAGTACTACACGGATCTTAATTATGCTCGTGCTCGTTATTACAAGGCGGAGATTGGTAGATTTATAAGTGAGGATTCTTATTTTGGGGATATCTTCAACCCACAAAGCCAAAATCTGTATACGTATGTGCATAATAACCCAGTCAATTTTATTGATTACACAGGAAATTGGTGTACATCTGCTGATAAAAGGTATGCTCATCCTGGTGCTTGCAGTAGTGTTAATAGTATATATATGCCTGACTATCTACATCACGGTTCTATAATATTTAACAAGGGTAGAGCTATTGGATATTTTGATTATTACACCAACAATACCATAGATGAATTGTTCTATGATTGGAGTTACTATGTAGATACCGTTTATAGAAATGCCCCAGATGAGATTCAAGAATCTTTAAGAACAAAAGCGTTTCAATATGGTACTGAAAACTACGGGACAGAGTATTTAATTAATGGGCTCGATTTCGGCCTTACTTTTATTAGCGGACCCGCAGGTACCATTATTAAGACTGGGAAATCCGTTAATAGAATAAATAGTAATTCTTCTAATGGTAAGGGTAAAAATGACCCAATGCCAAATCATTCAACTATACAGGGTAACAAACTACCAATGCAAGGAAAACCAAATTCATCTATTGATAGAGTTGATGACAAAGGGAAAGTTATTCAGAGAAGGTACTATGATGAAAATGGACGTCCAATTAGAGATGTTGATTTTACAGACCATGGACATCCTAAACATCATAATGTTCCACATGAACATATTTGGGATTTGAGTGACCCAAATAAACCTGTTCGTAGGTAGTTGAAGGGGGGATTATCTTGAAATATACCTTTGAAGAGTTAGTTAAAGATTTAGAGATGGGACATGAAGTTGAATTTTGGTTTGAGGACAATAAATATTCTATAAGCCATAATGAAAATGGATGGTTCTTTAAGAAATTTGGTGATGAATTTTTTCAAACATATACAGACCCTTCCTCACTTTTAGCTAAAGTAAAGGTAGACTCCAAATCACTTAAAGAGATTTGGAATGAAGTTAAAATAGAGTCAGTTTTTTAAACCAATTATTTAAGTAAAAGATCTTGTCGGGGATTAACTCCCACAAGGTCTTTTTGTTACGGATACCCAGTGCCGAATAAACGAACAAGATATTCATATCAACTTACACAATTGGGGAGCTGGAGAGGTCCTGTAGGGAATAGGCTTTTTGCACAGACTTTGGATCCTTCAACAATCATAGATATTGATATTGTTAGCTCACAAGGTGAAGGATTACTTGATCAAGCAGCCAGGTGGTTCTTAGGTGGTCATATGGATTATTTTGATCGTAACTTACAAGATAAAAATGGTGTAAATAACCTACGTAAAACAATAGATGCAATATGGGGAGGTATTAAACCCTAACAATACTTAGTTGAGAATAAAACTAGAGGGTATGATTTATTGTACCCTCCCCCTGTAATGTATACCTCTCATATTAGATGCTAAATACGAAGGAGAAGTATGATGAAAAAACTTTATTCTAAAAAGCGATACGTTTTACTATCAATCATTTTTATATTTATTATTGCCTACACCATTTTCATCAATTGGCCAAAAACCATTTCCCCACCTGGTTCTGTACTTACTGAAGAAATGATTGAACGAGATTTAAAAATATTAGCCGGAAAGGATAGTTTTGTTTCACCCATTTATTTTATTAAAGCTGAAATATCTTTGAATGACATAGTTGAAGAGGAGCTAATTAAACAGAAATCCTTACATCCAGAAGATCAGATTATTAAACTAACCATTAGAAGTAAGGACCTGTTCTCTATCCCTTATGAGGTGGAGTATGCTATGCGTGTATGGCACTATCTAAAAGTTAGACAAGCACCATACCCTACAGAAGCCCTACTTATCTATGCCTATGAAGGTGGACTAAGTGGAAAATACCCTATTCTCGTAACTTTAGATGAATACGAAGAATTATATCAAGAAAACATTAACCCAGAGATGGATGAATCTGAAGTAGTTCAAATATTAACACAAAAATGGATCGAGAAAAATGATTATAGTAGATGGGGACTAGAGTAACGCTCAATAAACTTTTTATATAGACCCGTAAATATTAAGGAGAATTTTGTTATGGAGTTATTCCCAGATAAAACAATAAAAGAGTATATGGAGTACAAAAATGCTAATCCAAATCATTTTAATTGGTGGAGCTACATGAATATTAAAGCTGACCTACAAACAGCATTGGCATTTGCAAAGTTTTATTATCCCGAAATAGTAGAAGAGCAAGGGTACTTTTTATTAAAAGATAAATATACTGAAAATTTATTAGAAGATTGGAAAGCAGAATGTCAGGGAGACAAGAATTGTGTAGAAAAAATGATGAACATGTATGAATTAAAAGATTTTTTTCATATCAATGTTAACGAACAAGAAAATGAAGTCGTACAAACTAAAATACTGGGTGATGTAATCCAATTATTCTGGTCTATGAGCTTTAATCATCGATTTCCAAAACGGAACATTATTGTAGAAATATACGAAGAACATGAATCGTTATTTATCACTGTCTATGAGAACTGCTGAACAATCTTATTACAGTAGTAAAAACTCATCTTGATTAACTACACTATTTATTCAAGGGGAGCTTTTATATTCGTCTATTTGGTAGATTCCAAAGTTGGGCTAGTGAGTGGTAGTACCCAAGAAAAAGTAGACGTTAAAAATACACCTAAAGTCTTTGGCGGTAAGCCTACCGATCGCAACATTCAAAGGGGGAGGAAGATGCAAGTATGGTTAAAGGTTCTATTAGTAGCAGTACTCGTTTTTAGTGCCTCATCTTTTGTCTGGTTTTTGCTGGGTTCAACAGCATATTTCCAACGAGAAATGGATATTATTGGAACTGGAATTTTAGTTAGTCTAGGGTTTCCTGCTGTTTTGATTATAAGTGTGTTTACTTTAAACTAATAAAAGGATGGACCCCCACTAGTCGAGAAGCTTATATAGGATTCTTCACTGGATTAATAGTACTTACGTTACTCTCTACCTACCTCATTTATAGTGTCAATGCTAACGGTTGGTTAATTGAACGAATAAGAAGTGATACAATAAAAATAACTTCGGATGAGAAATATGAGTATCGCATTGACTTGATTAATGTATTTCAAAGAAATAGCCATGCACAGCTTTATCTAAAAAATATCTCAACGGGAGAAGAAAAGAATATCCCTACTGATATTCAGACAAAAAAAATGGTTGGTCTTAGGGTTAAAGATGTTAATCATTGGGTCATTCTAGAGCCATCCGACGGTTTGCATCAGTATACTTTGTCTACAACAAAGGAACTTGGTATTCCCATTGAGAAGTTTGAGATTAATGTCAACACAGGAGCTGTAAAAAGATTGGAATAAATTGAATCCCGAATATATTGATGATAAATCACAACCGAGACCAGCCTTGAAATTAATCTGAAAAGCGCTCAATAAAGATAAAAAGCTTGGAAAGAAGTTGTCTCTTCTCTCCAAGCTTTTTTCGATTCTATCATTGTTTCCTGACTAGTAAGTCTCGATGACTGTATCTTTCGTAGTTATTTCGATGGTGGTCAACCCAACTGCGATCTACCTTACCAATTTCAACGATCGCATTCCCTAACCTTTAAACCTAGTAATACCGATATAATAAGTATCAAGAGTAAAGGAAGAGAGTCAGAGCCAAATCAAGAAAATCATTCAATGGATGCAGTTAAGAAAGCACTAAAGGAGGCAGGGTACAATTGAGATTTAATACCTTTTCAGTTGCAATTACTATAGTAATAGTTTTTGTTGGAATCATCGCATCCATTACAATTTCACCGTGGTTTGCATTATTTTTGGGAATATCCTTAACGCCAAATCCACCCAAACCGGAAATTACGTACGGTGAATTTCCATTTCGTTTAGAATATGAAATTAATGGGGAAACAATAATCATTGAAGACACTTTGATTTGTGAATATGATGGTATTGGCGCAGATGTAGGTCGAGGCAAATATCGTAAATGGAAAGATAGATTAGCTAGCGGTAATGAAAGAGTAACACTCTTAAAATTGAATGACACAATCGAAATATACTATTCTCCTGGGAGTGCAAAATACTATATGGATGATTTAGCTGACTACGTAGAGTTCAATCACGAATTCCCAAATGCTTCTATTATTCAAAAAGTTGGAGAAACAACTAGTTATAGAACAATCCACTCAGATCAATTACTTGAACAATACAATATAAAATTGATTAGTTGGGACTATACTCAACCCATTAAGAATACTTTTTCTAAGAAAAAAAGTGGTGTTATCACCATAAGTAAACAATAGATCCAATAAATACGAAGGGAAAGTATGATGAAAAAACTCTTTTCAAAAAAACTTTACGTGATACTAACGATCCTTTCTATACTTATTACCGGCTATATTATATACAACAATTGGCCAAAAACCATTTCCCCACCTGGTTCTGTACTTACCGAAGAGATGATTGAACAAGATTTAAAAATATTGGCCGGACAGGATAGTTTTGTTTCGCCCATATATTTTTTTAAAGCTGAAGTACCCTTGAATAATCCTATTAATAAAAGATTAATGGAAGAGGTAGCTGTGCCAGAAGATCAAATCATTCAGCTTATAATAAAAAGCAAAAAATTATTTTCTACACCTTATGAGGTAGAATATGCGATGCGAGTATGGGACTATTTAAATAAGCGACATACACCCTATCCTATAAAAGCCTTGCTTATTGTTGCCTATGAAGGTGGACTAAGTGGAAACTATCCAATTGTAATAACCCTTGATGAATATGAAGAATTGTATCAAGAAAACATTAAACAAGGTATGGATGAATCCGAAATGGTTCAATTATTAACACAAAAATGGATCGAGAAAAATAACTATAGTAGATGGGGACTAGAGTAACGCTAAAAATAGTGAAAGCTTGTAATTGAGCCTCTAGATATGTTTTAGAAATTTGGAGTGATAATTGTGACTGGTATAGAGATAATTTTTTATGGCATTTTTATAAATATTACCATTGCATTGAAATGTAGATTTTTAGGAGGAAATAGAAATAGTATACTATTGACATTACTATTATTGAATGTCGTACTATTTTTTCTATACTTGTACCAATTCGGATTTTCAATTATATCATTGGCTTTGGTAGTTGTATTAAACTTTATATATGGATTATTGTATTTCGAAATTCACTCTAGATGATAAAAGAGATCTACTGAAAACAAAACTTAAATAATTTTAAAAGTGTGCTACGACCTCTCAGTTAGCTATCACTTATTCTAATTAGGAGGAATTTACTCAGGATAGGAATTTACCACGTATCTAAATTATACTCGTCATTATAAAGCGGAGATGGGTAGATTTATAATAAGGAATTATATTTGGGAGATATGTAGAATATGCAGACTCAAGATATGCACACTAACCCGTTAACATATACTGACCCAAGTGGATTTGCAGCTTCTTCGAAAAACTTTGACTATACGGTTTACTTTGTTGCCGGAATCAAAACCTTTCATGGTTTTTTTAGACAGCTCGAAAAAGCCATAATAGATCTGTATGATCAAGTAAACAAAACTGTATGTGTAAAAGTCTTATATCCATATGGGGATGCTAGCAAGGGCTTCATTTCACAATCACGCAATGTTAGACATGACTACAGACTTAGAGAAAACAACGCCTTAGCGTCAGAGGGTGGGAATGTTGTAAGAACCCAAGCCCAAAGCTATTATGCTGGAGGGGAAATGGTTTTTATTGGGCACAGTGGCGGAGGAGTAGCATCCTACCACGGTGCAAAAATGTTAGAAGAACTAGATGGTTTTAAAGTAAAACAGGTCGTGCAGGTTGGATCTCCGAAAGTGAATATATCTCCGTCCTTTAAGAATAAAGTAACGTATGTCTACAATTCTAATGATCCAGTTACACAATTGGGAAGCTGGAGAGGCCCTGTAGGAGATAAACTTTTTGTACAGAACCTGGACCCCTCAACAATAATCAATATAGACACTGTTAGATCACAAGGTAAAGGATTAACCGTTCGGGCAACACTGAAGATATTGGGCGGTCATATGGATTATTTTAACCCCCAGAGAGTTGATAGCAATAATATTGATAACCTAAGTAAAACAATAAATGCGATATGGAGAGTTATAAAACCACAATACGACTAAGGCGTGTTGTGGTCTTTTGCTATTATACTCGTTTTACTCCCAAGAGGAATGACATTATAATAATATGTAAATCTGTGGTACAATAACGGACATGCTTATTTAACTTATCCTCAAAGCTACGTAATAAATGTGATTAAGATGAGAGTGTTCACTAGATATATTGTTGAAGGAGAAGGATAATGACAGACAACCAAGCATTGATACCAACGCTACAGCCTTTTATACAGGGGAATTGGAGAAAAGCAGGCTTTACAGCCCCATCTACCGTACAATTAAAAGCCATACCTCAAGGACTTGAAGGCAAGGATATGATCGTAGAATCTCCTACTGGAACAGGGAAAACTTTGGCATATTTAATTCCCCTTCTAGAGAAAATGGAAGTAGAAAAAAAAGAAGTACAAGCTGTTATCTTAGCTCCTTCCAGAGAGCTTGTGATGCAAATTCAACAGGAATTCCAAAAGTGGTCTGAGGGAAGTGGTCTTACAGGGACTGCTCTAATTGGTGGAGCGAATGTAAAGAATCAAATTGAAAAGCTTAAAGGTAAGCCTCAATTCATTGTGGGTACACCAGGACGTATTTTAGAGCTAATTAAATTGAAAAAGCTTAAAATGCATCAGGTCCGAACGATTGTATTGGATGAAGGGGATCAGCTGCTTGTTCCTGAGCACAAAGAAACCATTCATCAGATTACTAAGACGACCTTACAGGATCGTCAGCTATTACTTTTCTCTGCAACACTACCTCAAGAGGTTGAGCAGGGAATGAAGGAGCTGATGAAGAATGCAGAAGTCCTTCGAATAAAGAAAGACAAGGAAGCCTCAGGTAAGGTAGAGCATATCTATATTGTGTGTGAGCAGAGAGAGAAGATTGATGTGCTTAGGAAATTGGTTAGAATGGGAGACATTAAAGCACTAGGTTTTGTGCGTGACATTGGAAATCTCTCAGTAATTGGCGAAAAGCTGACATTCGGAAATCTAGATATGGCCGTTTTACACAGTGACACGAGAAAGAATGAAAGAGCGAAGGCATTAAAGGATTTAAGAATAGGAAACGTTCCTTTGCTACTAGCTACTGATGTTGCGGCTAGAGGGTTAGATATTGAAGATCTCACTCATGTTATTCATGTTGATCTAGCTAAGGATGCGCAGCAATATATCCATCGTTCTGGAAGGACGGGTAGAATGGGGAGATCAGGAGTCGTGGTTTCGATCGTCAACCCTAGAGAGGAACGAGATCTGAAAAAGCTAGAAAAAGAGTTAGATCTGAAGCTAAAAGAGAAATTCATCTATAAAGGACAGTTAGTGGATCAGAAGCGTAACCAGGAAGCAAAGAGAAGCATGCCTTCAAAGCGTAGTAAAGGTAAGCAAAAAAGATAAGAAACATAGCAGTGACTAATGAAGTGATGATGAAGCTATGAAGATCAAAAGTAAAATAATATCGAGTGACCAAGCCTTACTGAGGAGGATCAGTAGGGCTTTTTTTAATCTAATTATAAAGCAATTGGTACGTAAAAATTTATCGTTAAAAATTTTTTTAACGAAAACACTTTACAAATTCTCCTTGTTCATTTAATATAAATTTATCGATAAAATATATTTTAACGGATAAAATAAATTTAATGAGTTTAAGATATAAGGGAGGAAGAAGTATATGTTAGCTCTTTTTAAAAACAAAGCGTATTTAAAATTTTGGTTAGCTCAAACGATAGCAAGTCTTGGAGATGGAATCTCTAGAGTTATCATCACGTATCTGGTGGCTATGCATTCGCAAAATCCATTATTGGTGGGACTCGTTATTTTTGCTCAGCTACTTCCAGGGGCTGTGTTCGGAATTTTTATGGGCCCGTTAGCGGATCGGATGTCACGTAGATGGCTTATGGTTGGTTCAGATTTTTATCGTATGATTGTTGTTGTAGGGATGATCTTTTTTCAGGGTTCAGCGATGGCTTTAATTGGTCTAGTTTTTCTGCAGGGGATCGGAGCAGCACTTTTTGATCCAGCAAGGGCCTCCTCTATTCCAGCTCTAGTTGGTGAAAAGCAAATTCCACAGGCTATAGGATTATCGCAAGGAACCTCATCTGCCATGCAGATTATTGGGCCAGCGTTAGGAGGTCTACTGCTACTGCTCGCCAGTCCAACCTTGAATTTCTCTGTAAATGCTTTAACTTACTTGATTTCTGCGTTATTGTTACTACCTTTAACGATGCTAGGTAAACCAGAAGCGACGGGGGCGACAGAATCATATTTGAGCTCTATACGTTCAGGGATCAAGGGTGTCATGAGTTTTCCTGCTTTACGCTTTCTCTTAGTTTTACTCATTCCTGTTATCTTTGCGGTAGGAATTCTAAACACAAATCTTAGTGCCATTATGCTCTTTACCTTTGAGGTACCCGCCACGGACTTTGCTTTCTTATCCACTTTTCTCGGCATTGGGGCTATGGTGGGCTCACTGATTGGTCCGACTCTTTTGCAAAAGTTTCGACCATCTCTATTACTATTAACGAGTACTGGACTTATTGGACTTTGGATGGCAGGAGTAATTCCATTGGATATGCTTAGAACAGAATATGGGTTGAGCGTAGTCTATGTTTGGTATCTAGTGACAGGAGTATTAAACGCATTAATCAATGTTCCTTTAAGTAGCTTGTTCCTAGGATTAACACCACAGGAATTTAGAGGAAGAGGAGCAGCCTTATTTACAATGACAGTCAGTAGCTTTCAACTGATAGGAATCTTAGTCGGAGGCTGGTTAGCTGGAGAGCTAGGCGCTTTGCTTGCCACTCTTATTGCTGGTATGATGTTAGTAGGAAGTGTGCTTGTCTTACCTTTACTGAAAGGCTATAAAGCCTTGCACAACGTAGGGGAAAAGAAGAAGGATACAGTAAAGCTAGAGGATCAGCTAGCTACCGATTAACCGGAGGTTGTTGTGATGTCAAAGAAAAAGATACAGGATATAGAGTTAGCCAAAATACTTTTTGATGAGCGTAAACGAAGAATTATGGATGTCGCCAAGACCGAGCCCATAACTGTAGCTCAAATGGCAGAGATGCTAGAGGAGAAGCCTTCCAGATTATATTATCATGTAAATAAGTTAGAGGATGCAGGTCTATTAGAGCTAAAGGATACGAAGCAGCATGGAAATCTAATTGAAAAGTACTACCAATCTGTACGAAATGAAACGATGGAACTAGATGATATTCTGATGAAGGAGCATTCCGGCGAGCTTATACAATTGATTAGACAGGTCATAAGTCCAGGGATGAAGCTTCTTGAGGAACAAATGAAGAATCGTCCCGACATAGAAAAGCCTGTGCAAATGAATATTAGCTATAAAAAGCAGACGATAAGGGACTGGGTTCAATCGATGGAAAAATTAGAAACAGCTTTTGCTGACAGGCAAACGGATTCTAATTTGGAAGAAAAACTGAAGAAGTATGCAGCAGAGAATGTTGATAAAGAATCAAATTTTGCGTATGTTATTCTTAGCTATCGAATTGAGGACACGGACGCAGCCATTATACCTGATGTAGAGGATGTACCTGCTGTTTCTGTAGATAAAAAAGATACTGAATAACGATTTAGCACATTATTGTATGAATAAAAGAGCTGTCCCACTTAGGTTTTTGAACTGCCCCCTGTCAAGTAGACAGTGGAATAAATAAAAGCTTAACACCAATCATAATTATGTGGTTGGTGTTATTTTTAAGCTGCTAAACT
>NZ_JAUSTY010000036.1 GCF_030813115.1 Bacillus horti
CAACCTGCTAGGTTGCTCGCATTCCTTACGGAATTGCTTTGTCACAGGGCTTCAACCTTAGGATTTCTCCACCAGTTGCCTGTCAGCTACTAAGCAACTTGGTTCTTACTTAGATCGGACTTCCACCGACTAGCAATTAACGGCTTGCTGGGCACGCGTAGCAAAAAAAGGCTAGCCATATAGGCTAGCTTCAACTGTATCTTCCTGTATTCAGAGCACTAATTCTTGAGCCATTATATCTTATGTTAGGAAGCAAAAGCTTGTAACAAAAACACCGCCTAATTCTTACTTTTTGGGCTTCATAAACATTTGAATCATTGCTTGCATTTGCTGAGGATTAAGCTTATTATTCACTAGATAGTTTACAATTTGATCTTCCTTTTGCTTGGAAACAGGAACCCCAGCCAAGGTAGAGATTTGAGAAATTAATGCTCTAACCTTTTTTTCGTCCTTTAAGTCACCTGGATTAATTGAGTTGGCTACAGATTTTAGCTGCTGCTCTGTTACATTTGTTTTTTTATTCAGGTTATCAAAGAATCCATTATTTGACACCATGTACCCTCCTCATCTCATAATCTCAATCTATCTTATGAGACAAATGCGGAGTTGGTGAGCCTTGATTCGTATAGGGATCAATAATGAGCTTGAATTTAATAGTTCTCTAGCTCCTGCGTTCGGCCTCTGCCCATTAAGTCCTCAACGGCTTGTCTAGGGAGCTTTCCTTCAAATAGTACTTGATATATTGCCTTAGTGATAGGCATATCAACATTTTGGGATAAAGCAATCTGGTAAGCTGCTTTCGTTGTATTGACTCCCTCGACAACCATTCCCATGGAGGATAGAACCTCATCAAGTGACTGTCCTTGCCCTAGGGCATAGCCACAACGCCAATTTCTAGAGTGTTTACTCGTACACGTTGCAATTAAATCCCCAATCCCTGCTAGTCCTGCAAAAGTAAGAGGATTTGCTCCCATCTCCAGCCCAAGACGGGAAATCTCTGTTAAGCCTCTCGTCATCAATGCCGCTTTAGCGTTATCTCCGAACCCTAGACCATCATTTAGTCCAGCACCCAAGGCAATGATATTTTTAAGTGCTCCACCAATTTCAACGCCGATTACATCCGGATTTGTGTACACTCTAAAATGCTTATTAATAAATATATCCTGTACCTCTTCAGCCGTCTTAAGCACATCTGATGCTACTACTACCGTAGTAGGCAGTCGCATAGAAACCTCCTCTGCATGGCTTGGCCCTGACAATACTACAGTACCTTTACAGCTTTGGGCAGGGATCTCCTCTTGAATAATCTCTGAAATTCGTTTATGTGTTTCAATTTCAATTCCCTTAGAGGAATGAATGATAACATGTTCAGGTGTGAGGTAAGGAAGAATTTGTCGGCAAATTTGACGTATTGATTTTGTGGGTAAAACCAACAAAACGTATTTAGTATCCTGTAAAACCTCTTCTAGACTTGTGCTAGCATAAATGGATGTCGGCAACGTTCTGTCTGGAAGATACTTTTCATTTGTATGCCGATCATTAATTTCAAAGACCTGCTCTTCTCTTCTAGACCATAAGGCCACATCAAATTGATTATCTGCTAACACAATGGAAAGAGCCGTCCCCCAGCTTCCAGCACCTAATACGGCGACTTTTGGCATGCCATCTCCTCCTATCCTCTATGTTCAGCTACTTTTTTTCCTAATTTATTCTCTTGCCCTTTGAATAGCCTTACAATGTTTGTTCGGTGACGCCAATAAGATAGGAGTAAAATAGCTAATGAACCGACTACAAACTCCATAGGACGTTGTAAAAGCAGTAGACTGATAGGAAGTAATGTGACGAATGCTAATGAGCCTAAGGAAACATATCGGAAAATTACAATAAGTGCTATAGCAATAACTCCTGCATATAAGGCTGGTATAAACATTAAAGCAATCACTACACCGATCGTCGTAGCTACTCCTTTCCCACCTCTAAAGCCAAAAAATACGGGCCAATTATGCCCAATAATAGCTAGGAATCCTGCTAGCATCCAGACCCACAGACTATCTGTCAGCTGCATAGCAATCAACACGGCTACTGATCCCTTCAACGTATCAAGGATTAATACCAAGAGGGCAGGCAGCTTTCCTAGTACTCTTAATGTATTTGTAGTACCTGCATTGTTAGAGCCATGCTGCCTGATATCAATCCCTGCTATTTTTTTGGCAATCAGAAAACTAAAGCTAATCGAGCCTAAAAGATACGCAACCAAACATGCGATAAATATAGCCATTTTTATCCTCCTAATTATCTGCCGTCAGATTTTTGACGCACAAAAATCCTTAAAGGTGTTCCTTCGAAAGGGAACGCAGCTCTAATTCGATTTTGAATATATCTTTCATAGGAGAAATGCATAAGCTCTGGATCGTTCACAAACAAAATAAAGGTAGGCGGCTTTACACTGACCTGAGTCCCATAATTGATCTTCAGACGTTTTCCTTTATCTGTCGGTGGTGGTGTCATACTTACGGCATCAACAATAATATCGTTTAACACATGCGTAGGAATTCTTAGAGCATGCTGATCTGCAACATCCTTTACCTTTGGTAATAGGGTATGTACTCTTTGCTTCGTTTGGGCAGAAACAAATAAGATAGGAGCGTAATCTAAGAAGCGGAATTGATCACGAATTTCCTTCACAAATTCATTCATGGTCCGCTCATCCTTTTCTACAGCGTCCCACTTGTTAACGACAATAATAATGCCTCGGCCGGCTTCGTGAGCATAGCCAGCTATTTTTTTGTCCTGTTCAATAATGCCCTCTTCACCATTAATGGTCACAAGTACGACATCTGAACGTTCAATAGCCTTAAGCGCTCTTAAGACACTGTACTTTTCTGTTTTTTCATAGACCTTTCCTCTTTTACGCATACCTGCCGTATCAATCAGCACAAACCGCTGCCCATCACGCTGCAGGGGAGTATCAATAGCATCGCGAGTTGTACCAGCAACTGGACTCACAATGACCCTTTCCTCTCCTAATAATGCATTAATCAAAGAAGATTTACCTACGTTAGGTCGCCCAATTAAAGAGATTCTAATGACATCCTCATCATATTCCTCTTCCCCTTCATTGGGAAAATGCTTAGCAGCTTCGTCCAAGAGATCACCAAGTCCGGTACCATGGGCGCCTGAAATGGGAAAGGGCTCTCCAAACCCTAAGGAATAGAACTCGTAAATATCGTCCATAGCCTTAAGATTGTCCACTTTATTGACAGCCAAAACAACAGGCTTTTTGGATTTAAAAAGGATTTTCGATACCTCTTGATCCGCTGCTGTAATCCCTGTCTTTGCTTCAACCATAAAAATGATGACATCTGCTTCAGCAATGGCAAGCTCAGCCTGCTCACGCATCTGTACTACGATTTGATCCTGACCACCTTCAATCTCTATTCCGCCTGTATCTATTATATTAAATTGATAGGATAACCATTCCGCAGAACTGTAAATTCGGTCGCGTGTCACACCAGGTACATCTTCTACAATTGAGATTCTTTCCCCAACAATTCGATTGAATATCGTTGATTTTCCTACGTTTGGTCTACCAACAATCGCTACAGTGGGTTTCGACATCTGTACAACACACCTTTCTCTATATAAGCACATCTCTTTAATCATAAGCTTAATCTAGTTATCAAGCAACTTTAATTTGAAATTATACATGATATGGCCGCTTAAGTCTTAGTGCTTAACTAAAATAAAGGTCTGCTCATCAAGCTCATGCCCCATTGCATCAAGAATATTTTCTAAGAGAAAAATTTTATGCTGAATCTCATCATGATCCTTCACAATAAAAACAGGGGCTCCTCCCCCCTTGATGTTCTGTTCTGACGTCGTCACGATTGCTAAAATGCTCTTTTTCATCTCCATTATGAGCTTCCTCTTTTCTTACTAAGTTTCATCACATCTGATTCTGAGGGCATTCTCACTGCGTTTTCTAAAACAGGAACCTGCGAAATAACCTTCATGCCACGCTCCGTATTCTTAATCTGTGGTAAAAAAAAGACAGCAAGACGACCATCATCCCGATCACGTTTACTAATCGGAACTAATGAGGGATTACCTGAGTCTCGATATACTCCTAAGCCCACAGATAAATCATGCAAAATGGCTTGTCGTTGCCCCAAATTCGATAAGGTAACCACACTGTCCATCGATTTAGGAGTCAGAATAAATCCGAGCCCCTTCTGCATAATAATTTCTTGCGCTTCTTTAAGTCCGATGTTCATGATATGAATATCCTCAACAAATAAATCTGGTCCATCAAAGCGTAGATGACCTGATGAAATATCAGCAACCTGTTGTAGCTTTTTCCCGCTCTTAAAATATTGAGCAATAATGAGGACAACAAACCCAACCACGACACCAACCCACCAATTTACAAGCATCGTCGTTAAGCTAGTCATAAACGCTATAAAGATGACCAAGTAGTTTCTACCCTCAAAGGCCATAGCGATCCCTTCAATATAGGTACGCCCTCTGGAGACCATCTCCATGGAATCTAACTCTGTTAGCGTATTTCTTTCCATATTTCTTACTTCTCTAAACTGTTGGGCAGCCAAAGATAGAAATGTAATGGCTGTATACTCATGCTCATACAAAGCAGGTACAGCTATACTTCCTAAAGCGGCTGCAATTAATCCAAGAGCTAAATGAATAATATCACCATGGGGATATGTAGGGTATTGTCTATAATCTGTTCTTAGCATCACTAAACGTCCAGCAAAACCCATTACCACCCCTAAGACAGTGGGTAAAATATAATCCTCCATACTTGATTTCCCTCCTATTGACCATCTGAGTGTCGTGGTTTAAGCCCTTTCCCAACACGAACTACTGAGCGAAAGGCCATGCGTATCCCTTTGAGGCAAATAAGAATCAGACCATAGAGCATTGTCGTAAGAAAAAGAGCTACGATATATTGATCTCGAAATATAGCGTCCCCCAAATGCACATAATCTACGTATCTTAATAAAAATGTTTTATGCCCCAGCTCTCCAAGAAGAAATCCACCCGTTAGCATTAGCCACTGATGCTTAATATTTGTAGTAGTTAGCACCACAAACACAGACATAAACGCAGGAATAAGCAACACAGGGGGAACAAGCATTAAAATTGGGTCAAGCAAAAACATCTCATAGGCTACCGCATAAAAAACGGCTAGGAATAAAATAACAGCTACAATTTGTAGCCGAAAGGCCAGCGGATCCTTGTAAAAATAATAGAGAAACATTCCTCCTGCAATGACATACATACCTATATGTATAGATAATTTTGGGGTCACAGATAGGTAGAATGGCTGCGAAGCTAACAAAAGAAAAAGAAACAGGAGAAGAATCATTCGTTTCCTAGGGATAGGGCTTCCTTTTTTCCAAATAAAATCAAGCCATTGACTTGCAACAAGGACAATTAAGATCCAGCAGCCAATTAAAAATAAGTATCCGTCATTCATCTAAATCCCTCCTACCCCCATTATGACCGTTTCTTCTGTAATGAAACCTAAAAAAAGCAAGCTTCTCTGACATATCATCAGAAAAGCTTGCCTATTACATTTTTATTGAATCTCCTCTTGCTAAGAGAAGTCCATTATTTTAATTTCTTTAATTGATCTCCAATCATATCTCCTAAAGTAACACCCATACCACCTTGCTCATCCTGCTTATATTCCTCAGCATATTTAGATACTTCATCATCTAATAGCTCACGAATACTAAGGCTGATTCTCTTTTCAGCAGCATCTACATCTAATACTTTAGCTTCAACCTCTTGGTTCTCCTTAAGTACTTCCCCAGGAGTTCCAATATGACGGTTAGCGATTTGAGAAATGTGTACAAGACCTTCAACTCCAGGAGCAATCTCAACGAAAGCACCGAAGGAAACTAGACGCTTAACCGTCCCTTTCACAACATCTCCAGCTTTAATATCACTAATCGCTTTGTCCCAAGGGCTATCTTGAGTTTCTTTAATACTTAAGCTAATTTTGCCAGTGTCAGCGTCAACCTTAAGTACTTTAACCTGAACCTTATCTCCTTCATTCACTACCTCAGTTGGAGACTCGACACGGTTCCAAGAAAGCTCAGAGATGTGCACTAATCCATCCACATCACCAATATCAACAAACACTCCAAAGGAAGTAAGACGTTGAACAGTTCCCTCTAGTACTTCCCCTACTTGAATTTCAGAAAGACGATTTTTCTTGGATTGCTCATATTCTTCATCAAGTACAGCTTTTGCTGAAAGGATAACCTTATTCTTTTCTAGATCTAGCTCTTCAACCTTTACTTTCAGTGTTTGACCCTTGTAATCACTGAAATCCTCAACATAGTGACGAGCTACTAAGGAAGCTGGAATGAAAGCACGAACACCTACATCCGCAACCAATCCACCCTTCACCACATCAGCAATAGTCACCTCAAACGTTTCTTTTGAGTTCAGCTTTGCTTCCAAATCACCGTAAGCTTTCTCATTATCAATTCCTTTTTTGGAGAGAACGATATCCTCTTCATCCACCTTAATGACCTTAAGCTCAAGCTCATCGCCTTCAGAAATTACGTCAGCTACTTTTTCAATATGTACATTTGAAATTTCACCGATTGGTAGGATACCATCTATTTTATAACCAAAGTCGACTAAAGCATGCTTATCTTCTACTTTGGTAACTGTTGCTTTCACAACATCTCCAACTTCATAGGTTTGAACCTCAACCTCATTTTGCACTTCATCTGCCATTTTGACTTCCTCCTTCACTTCCTGTTAACTTTATCTTTTATAACTATACTATATTTCATACACTTGTGCCAACAAAAGCAATTTGTTAAACATCACCTACTCTAGCCAACGCTTCAATTTTTGTAGAGCAAAAAAAGCAAGAATAATGGCTGGTGTCACTAATGAAACGAATAAAGGAAGCGCCAGCTTCTCCTGTTGATCAAAGTAGGAGACAGTGCCTAGCCAAGCAATTAACCCCCAGAAGCCTAGGCTAAATAGGAGCAATCTAACTTGAATTCTCCTCCTATGAACAGCTATGGCTCTCATCCTGAGAAAAAGAAGATACCCAACAAATATGTTAACCAATACCAAAACCACGAAAAAGGCAACTTGCATATCTTAGCTCGCCTTTTTATATTGATTAATTAATTGCTCGATATGACCCATAATCCTGTCTGTCGCTTCTCTGGCTAGCTCTGAATTTACTTTTTCCTGCCTCAAATCACTCATATCAATAGGCTTACCAATCACTACATGTATAGGCTTGAAAAGCTTATACGGCCCCAATATTGCTGCTGGAACCACGCTGCACTCCTCCTTCAGAGCAAACAAGCCGACTCCGGTGAATGCTTTTCCTAGCTCTCCTGTTCTTGAACGAGTTCCTTCAGGAAATACACCTAATACATTACCCTCTTTGAGCAAAGCTAAACTTGTTTTTAAAACCTGTCTGTCTGCTCCTCCTCTTTTGACAGGGAATGCACCGAATGAGCGAATTAAGAAAGACAGCACGGGAATTTTAAAAAGCTCTGCTTTAGCCATGTAACGAACCTTTCGCTCAATACTAGAGCCTAATAAAGGAGGGTCAAGATTACTAATATGATTGCAGCATAACAGGGTTCCACCTTCAGCAGGAATATGCTCTCGCCCAATCACTTGATAACGGTAGAAAACACGAAAGAATACGCGAAAAAGTGACCTAAATATCGTATAAAGCATAGCCCTACTCTCCCCCAAGTTTTTGTTGCACAAGCGTGACAATCTGCTGGACAACTTGTTCGATACTTAAACCAGTAGAATCGATTTCAACAGCATCCTCAGCCTTACGCAATGGAGCCGTCTTACGCTGACTATCTATCTCATCCCGCTTTTTAATTTCCTCTTCTAACTCAGCAAGTGTAATCTGCTCTCCCTTTTGCTGAAGCTCTAAAAAACGTCTTTCAGCTCGTTCCTGAATGGAAGCCGATAAGAATATTTTAATTTCTGCCGTTGGTAGGACATGTGTACCAATATCCCTGCCATCCATGACAACTCCACGTTCCTTAGCTAATTCTCTTTGCAATCTTAGCATTTCTAAACGTACAGCCTCATGACTTGCTACAAAGGATACTTGATTCGTTACCTCCCTTTCACGAATAGGATTGGTAACATCTTCGTCATCTACATACACTTTTTGTCCATTTTCACCTGGCTCAAGCCTTATTTCACAGTTATTTAATAAAGCTACAAGCTGTTGTTCGTCATGTACATCAACCTGGACCTGCAACGCCTTCCAAGTTAAAGCTCTGTACATAGCACCTGTGTCGATATATATGTATCCAAGCTTATCAGCCATTCGCTTAGCTACTGTGCTCTTTCCAGCCCCTGCAGGACCATCAAGCGCGATATTAATTCTCTGCATCTCCTCACTCCTTATAAACACAAAAAGCAGGAATCACTTTACCTGCTCAAAACACTAAAATCATACCACATGGGTCAGATCGGTGCAATGAAGAAACGTTAGTTTTGCTTCAGGATCGCTTTTATTTCCACCTTATTATCCTGATCAAATACACCTTCATATCTTATCGCTTTGTTAGCTAGAGCCTGATTATCCTCCGAACTTAATATAAAGTACTGACAACCAAAAAGAATTAGACAAAAAGCAGTCAAAATGATCACTAGCCATCTTTCAACTTTTGCAAAATAAGGACCAAAAAATGTCAGGAATCTCTTTTGCACTAACGTATGCTGAATATCCTTTATCATGCTCAGATAACCTCCAAATCTGCCTTTAGTTTGTACAGAATTGGAGAATTAATACAAAGTATATACATCAGTTTTATGATTTTCTTAGACCTGTTTTTTCTTCATTTCTAGCTGCCGTTCATAGCAATATTTAATGATCCACTCACGGTCACGCTCCAAAATAGCGGTAAAGTGAACAGAGTATTGATGTAATAATCCACTAGTATTTGGATTAATAACCCTTACAATTTCACCCCTACCCTTTGGGTGCAAGATTTCGCCCGATTGCAAGGGCAGGGACAGCCACCAGTCTATCTGAGTATGGAGGGGAAGCTCGGGCTTGTGCTTACTTTCAAACTGTAAACCACCACCACTTAGATTTGTAGCTAAGGCTACTAACGGAGGAAATTCACCCTCTTCAGCTGCATGTACGGCTAGATCCAAATGGCATGGGACACGTAGGTAATTTCTACGCTGGATACGAACGATCGTTTCCGGATCTGGAAGGGTTATATTCACTAACGGGATTTGCTCTATCCTCCTGCCTAGGATAGTACAGTGGAAAACAAATTGAGCACCGTCTGTCGAGGGATAAGAAACCTCAATTGTTGATCCCTGTGGAAAAAATCCAAATCTCCCACCTTGCTCTGACATGGGAAGCTCGATAGAAATAGCTGTCGTAGAAATGTCTGCAATTCTTGATTTATATCTCATCTGTGTCTGATCCTCAGGAGTAGCCTGAGTAATGTACAGAAGATCTCCTATCTTTAAAGGAATTTGCACAGTATCCTCTCCTCAATGTCTTTTCCTTCAATACATGAACACATAAATTATATACTATAATCCACCCTTTTGGGACTTCAAAAAATAAAAAATGGTATGTTTTAATGCTTTCACCAAAATCAAAAAGTATATTTTTCCTAATTTATTTTATACCCTTGATACACAACAAAGTCCCTTCACCATCACTATGGTAAAGGGACTATATAATTTCTCCGCTTATTAAAGAGGTTGAGTTTGCTTCATCTTTTCTATTTTCTCTTCTTCCCCTGTTTTGGCGTTCACAAATATACGATATGTTTCATTTTCAATGGTTCCCAGAAGTTCATAACAGAGCTTGACCTCACCCATTTTCGTTTCGATCATGCTTAAATGATCCTCTTGAATCTTGAGGTTTTTATTCAGCTTTGCTTTCGCTTGCTCTAACGAAATAGAGGCTTTAGGAATTTCCTTATTCTCTTCGTGATTAATAACAAAATCCGTTGCCTGATAGCCTATGACCGCTCCGTCATCAAGAGCTACTTTAACCGTTACACTCTCCGGATAAATACGTACCCCTTCTTTTTCATACACAAAATCGAATACTCCTACGTTATCATACTGATCAGATTCTACATTCACCATGGAATCCATTCCTCTTGCACTCAAAAATTCCAATGCTTTATTATTCGCTTCATATAAGCTAAGGGAGGTTACGTCAATATCTCTATTATTAAGGAACCAAAGTATGTCTCCACCATGTCTAGCAACCTCTACATACATCGCTTGGTTATCCTCTTTCTGAAAGGTCACACTATATGAGGTGAAATCCTTACCTTCACCATTTTTACTCACGTGAACCTCTTCATAGCCTTTTGCTTTTAGAAACTCCTGAGCTTTTTGCTGTGCCTGTTGCTCGGAAATTTCCTTCCCTTTGATGATATTTTTTTCATTGTAGGCTTCGCTTTTCTTGCTATGTGTTGCTCCCATTTCGGTTTCTATATAGCCTTCTACCTGTTTATCTAGTCCTTGGAAGCCATCAACAATTGTTCGATCCATATCCTGGTTCGCAGAGGCTAAAGCTACCTCAACATCCATCCAGCGCAAATTATTATTAAGTACCTCTGATTGAACCTTTGTTAGCTCTGATCGAATTTCTTTTGCTTGTCCATGTAAAGTTTTAAGCTGGTTCCACTCCTCATCACTGAGTGGATTCCCTTCTAAGTCACGCATCCCTATATCATAGGTGAAATCTGCAATATCAGCTAAAAATTCCTCCGTTTTACCAAACGCCATCATCGTTAATGGTAGCTGCCCTACGTTATTTTGCGCAACGTAAGCGATTCTCCAAATATTCGTCATACAAGGAGCAATAAGATTTCTTGAGTTCATCGCAATTGATTTCCCAAGCTCATCCTCTAGGTTAGTAATATTGTTATTTAAATCATGGAAGGCACGCTGATAATTATTTTCGGCTTTAATTAAAATCGAGTTCTTATCCTGATGCTCTTGATAGCCCCAGTACCCGGTTCCAATCAATCCTACTGTAAGTACACCTAACAAACCAACTGAAACGATTTTACCAATCATTTTTATTCTCCTTTCTAACGTACAAAGACATGTTTACCGATGCGCTTGACTCTCTCACGAGCGTGCATCCATGCCGATGTAGCCGTATCTGGATTAAAGTAGTAAACTAAGCCTCCGGAAGGATCCCAGCCATTGATAGCATCCTCTACAGCTCTCTCAGCCGTTTCATTTGGCTCTAGATTAATTTGTCCGTCAGCAACAGCTGTAAAGGCCAATGGCTCATAAATAACTCCAGAAACCGTGTTCGGAAACCTAGAGTCTCTTACACGGTTTAGAATGACTGCTGCAACAGCAACCTGTCCTTCATAGGGCTCTCCTCTTGCCTCACCATAAACAGCGTTAGCCATAAGCCTAAGGTCACTACTGGAAAACCCTTCGGGGAGGTTAACTCCTTGCTCAGCCTGACCTACATTCTGAGAAGGTTGCTGTGGCTGTTGCGGCTGCTGAGGTTGCTGAGATGTTCCTCCTTGAGGGGAACGATTCTGTCCGGGCGGTGCAACATTTCTTTCATTCCCTGGATTTCGTTGACCTGGTGGAGCTCCATACTCCTTAGATGATCCACTAGGTCCATAATGCCTTGGTGACTTGCCTTTATTTAGCTTGGCATGCACATAGTTTTTATCAAAGTCTGTCACCTTTTCTAATTTCGCTTTCATCTGATCTCCTACTAATCCATCCACATCCAAACCGAAGTCATGCTGAAAATTACGGACGGACCAGTATGTTTCCCAGCCGTATACTCCATCAATTTTTCCCTTAAAATAGCCAATATATTGTAGGCGAGCTTGAAGCTCAACCACGTCATCCCCTGTAGCTCCGCGTTGTATGACCTGAGCACTAAAAGCATCAGCATGTATAGGACCTAAAGAAAATAGTAGAACACAACTCATGACAGAAATGGTCCATTTTTTAAAATGAGTCAGACCCTTGTCGATCATTTTTCGCAACCTCCTTAATTCATTTTCCTTTGTAAGGGTATTTTTCTACTATCACTGGCTATTTATACAATAAATTGAAAAGAAAAAAGCTTAGACAACTAAAAGACTCCCCATAAGGTAGAAGAAGACGTAGTGTTCCTCTATTCTTAAGGGAAGCCCCTTGGTAAAGTTAGATATTTTTATGCTGCTTTATGCCTGTTCAAGCTCCTCGGTCTGAATATTAAAATCCTCTACGTTATTGCACAAACATTGCTTAAAGCCTGTCTCTATCGTTCCTTTTCCACCCCTATTCCCGCGGAGAATAAATCGTTCCCCACAATTTTTGCAGGTAATGGATACTTTAAATCTTTCCTTCTTCATTCTTCCTCCTAGTATTATTGATAGTGTCCTACTAGTATGAACAGGAAATGAAGGGTTTAGTATCTGTTATACAGACATATAAGGTTTACTTTGTGCTTTTTTCACTTTATTCAGTCCATAAACCCATAGCCCAATCATAAAAGGGATCATAATCCACAGCCACCAGTCCTGACCGATTAAAAGAATGTAGTTATACGTTCCGTGTAGGAAAATAGGAATAAGCAAAGAATAAAGAAGCCAGCGTTTCCTCTTCTCAGGGTCCTTTTCGAACTTACTCTTACTCAAATAATAGCCCATAATCACTCCAAACAGGGCATGACTCGAAACAGGTAGGGCCGCTCTAATTAAGGCGTGGTAAACCCCATTAATGTATAGATAAAATATATTTTCCATTGTAGCAAAGCCTAAGCTTACCGCTACACTATACACAATCCCATCATAATATTGATCGAACTCTAAATTAGAGTACGCAACGAAGTAAATAACAAACCACTTAAAAAATTCTTCGATTAAGGAAGAATTAAAATAAGCTTGAAAAAAGACATTCAATGATAATGTTTCTTTAAATGTATATTGGACTACCATGATAGGAAATACAAGCAGTGCCCCAAAGATAAAAACCCTCAAAACAAGCCTTATAGGCTCATGATCAAAGCGGTCTTTAAGATAAAAAAAACTAAGCAATGCTAATCCCGGTGCTATAGCCGCCATAAGTATAGTCGTAGCCATGAGATTATCCTCTTTTCTAGCCTTTTATCTTCATGGTAACATGGTCTTAATGAATTGAAAATAGAAGTACTTGGAGGCAAGAATGAAAAAGACAATTTTAATTATGCATACAGGTGGAACGATTGCGATGTCAGAGGATTCTCAAACCGGTGCTGTGAAGCCAACGGATCAGAATCCGCTAGACACCTCACTTCCCATTTTAGAGCCTTATGCCAATATCGTAGTTGAACAATATGATAATATTCCTTCTCCTCATATGACGCCTCAGCGTATGTTTGAGCTTGCTAAAGCTATTGAGTTGTCTTTAAATAAAACTGATATCCATGGTCTTGTCCTCACTCATGGCACAGACACGTTAGAAGAGACCGCTTATATGCTCGATCTTCTTGTACAGTCCCATAAACCCATTATTGTTACTGGTGCGATGCGTAGTAGTAACGAATTGGGAGCAGACGGTCCTTTTAATCTGCTTCAATCCGTTCGAGTTGCGGCAAGTGATGAGGCCCAAGGCAAGGGTGTGCTAGTTGTTTTTAATGATGAGATCCACACAGCAAAAAATGTGACTAAAACCCATACCAGCAACCTAAGTACGTTTCAGTCTCCACAGTATGGACCAATTGGTATCATAACGAAGCATGTCGTTAGCTTTCATCATTTGCCAATTGGCAGAGAGTTTTTTGTCATCAAGCAGCTAACTAAACGTGTTTTGCTATTAAAGGCCTTTGCAGGGATGGAAGCAGAATGGCTGGATGCTCTTCTTGAGCGAGATCCAGATGGTCTTGTCATTGAAGCGTTTGGACAGGGAAATCTGCCTCCTTCAGTGATGCCTGCAATAAGAAAAAGTTTGGATAGAAATATTCCTATCGTCTTAGTATCACGTAGCTTCAATGGTATTGTTGAGGGTGTTTATGGATACGAGGGCGGTGGAAAACAGCTTCAGGAGCTTGGTGTCATCTTTTCAAACGGACTAAATGGTCAAAAAGCTAGAATTAAATTAATGGTTGCCCTTGAAGAGACGAATGATATCCAAAAGCTAAAAGCCTACTTTAGTCGTTAAGCTTTAGTTTGTTTCTAATTAGATGCAAGCTATTTATATATACAGATTAAAAGACTGGAGTGGTCCCGAAATTTGCTTCGTCGCAGAATGAAGTAGTAAATTAAGTGCAATAGTACACTTAATTTACTACAAACCTGACCATTTTAAGTTAACAAGTGCAAAAATACAATTAATTCTCCAAAAGTATCCCTACTTCCCTCTCACATGAGAAATCAAGTGTATTTATGCACTTAATTGACTGAGTCTACTCAGTCGAGGCAGAAATAGGTGTATTTCTGTATTTATTTCATTTTCCATGCTGTACCCTTTTTCGCTTACTCGAACTGATTATGTAATCCGAACCACTTTTAAACAAATAAAGAACCAAAGGTTGACACAATAGCATGTCAACCTTGGCTCTTTAATCTTTACTTTTGATTGGGATATACAGTGTTGTTCGAATAAGGTCTTTCTCTTGCCGATTATGAACATATTCTTCAACCGTCCAGGCATTAGGGTCGGCTTGAAAGTCAGAAGCATTTATTTCATGATATAATTTTTCATAGCTGCTATGTATGGCTTCTGGAGTGCCTTCATGAAAAATAGTTGCATACTCTGCTGCGGGAACTACTATTTCATCCATCCCTGCTGGAGTCTCTGCAAAGCTTTCTATCTCAACCCCATTCCAATAGCCATCCTCATCGTCTTGACCATTCACTTTATGTAGACCATAAAACATATTTGCATCAATAACATGATTGATCTTTGAGATCCTCTTCTCTAGCTCACTAACTGCCACTTTGATCTTCGGAGGATATTCCTCAATCGAATCAGCAATGACATGAATCCCTACAAATTTACGTTCGTTATGCTTTTGAATTTTCAACCCTGTTCCTCCTTTTTTGTTATGACCACTATACCTTCTCCTTAGAGCTTTTAATCCTTCCCTAATATTCCATATAAGTTTCAATAATCAACGCTAGACACGCTTCTTCCCATAAGACGATAGGTTGTAAATAAATTTTTAGGGGAAAATTTAAAACTTTATCTTAAATAAGGCCATCATTAAAATTTGAGGTTCACGACCCATTTAGAAAATAAAAAAGTATGCTCTCTATCAGGTGTCAGACTAATAGTTAGCATACTTTAAACTTTTGTATAATATTGCTCTTACGATGTTGCTCTAGGATTATACCCAGCCTCTGAAGCGAGACGCTTCAGCAAGCTTACGAACACCAACCATATACGCTGAAAGCCTCATATTGACTTGACGTACATGACTTGTCTGATACACGTTTTCAAATGAACGTACCATGATTTCCTCTAGCTTGCGCTCAACCTCTTCTTCAGACCAGTAATAGCCTTGATTATTTTGCACCCATTCGAAATAAGAAACGGTAACTCCTCCAGCACTGGCTAAAACGTCAGGAACTAAAAGAATGCCTCTTTCCGATAAAATCTTTGTTGCTTCCATCGTTGTTGGACCATTAGCTGCTTCAACGATTATCTGTGCTTTAATGTTATGGGCATTTTTAGCTGTGATTTGATTTTCAATGGCTGCTGGAACTAAAATATCGCAATCAAGCTCAAGGAGCTGTTCATTTGTGATCGTGTCTTTAAACAGCTTTGTTACTGTACCGAAGGAATCGCGTCGATCAAGTAAGTATTCGATGTCCAAACCATCTGGATCATGCAAAGCCCCATATGCATCAGAAATCCCAATGACATTTGCTCCCGCATCATGCATAAATTTGGCTAAGAAGCTGCCCGCATTACCAAAGCCCTGAATAACTACTCTTGCTCCTTCAAGCTCAATTCCTTTTTTCTTAGCTGCTTCCCTAATACAAATGGTAACCCCTTTAGCGGTAGCAGACTCACGTCCATGCGACCCCCCTAACACAATAGGCTTACCTGTAATAAAACCAGGGGAATCAAACTCTCTGATTCGGCTATATTCATCCATCATCCAAGCCATGATCTGAGAATTCGTGAAGACGTCAGGAGCTGGAATATCCTTAGTTGGACCAACCAACTGGCTTATTGCACGAACATATCCTCGGCTCAGGCGCTCTAATTCACGGAAGGACATTTCTCTAGGATCACAAACAATCCCACCTTTCCCTCCACCATAAGGCAAATCAACAATTCCTGATTTCAAGCTCATCCAAATTGATAGCGCTTTCACTTCTTCTTCCGTCACATTTGGATGAAATCTTATTCCACCCTTTGTTGGACCTACAGCGTCATTATGCTGGGCTCTGTACCCTGTAAATATTTTAACTGATCCATCATCCATTCGTACTGGAATACGAACCGTCAGCATCCTTAATGGTTCCTTCATTAACTCATAAACTTCTTCTGGATAACCTAATTTGTTCAGCGCTTCTTGAATAACCGCTTGCGTAGATACTAATACATTTAGATTCTCATTAGTTTGCTTAGGTTCTTCCGTTTTGTCTCCCATTGAATGTTCACCTCTAGAATAAATAAATGTACATGATTCACATCATAGTATACACCTTCGACACAGAACTGCAAGGTGTTTCTGAAAATAACTCTTAGAAAACTTTTATTTCATATAGCATGTCCTAAAAAATAGGATAAAATAAAACAAAAAACCTCGTAGACATGATCAGTTGATTAGTAGCTAAAAACTTGCATCAAAATGCTGATACCACCCAAGTAATTTCACTACTCCCTACTTTATCGTCATATGAGGTTAAAATTTGAAGTTATATTTAATTTTTCATTTGCATTATGGCTTAAAGTGCTTACATATTGTCTTTACAGCCTCTTGCTCGACAACAACAGAAGCATATTCGTCTAATATATACCGACTTGTCATGGACGGCTCTCCAAATTCGGATAATAGAGCAATCATTAGCTCATAGACCGATTCCTCTAAAGAGACATCCTCAAACAATAGATAGTAGCGATTATTATACGTATACAGCTTACCTTCTCCTTCTACGAAAGGAAGTAGCTTGTGACATACATGAATAACGTCGTCTAGCTCCTTAAAAGAAAACAATACATCATCACACTCATCTAATGTGACCTCAAGCTCATAAAATTCATCATCAAGCTGATCCTCTGTATCGTTCTCTTTATCATCTTCCTGCCTTGGGTCATATGATCCCTTGCCACGAGTAACGATGACAACCATCCCTTGAGCTGGTAAATTAAATACTTCCACAGCAACTGGACCAGAAACTTCAAAGTCCAGCTCCTGATACGCCTGATCCATCATATCATTAAAAAGTTCATGTACCTTCGGAATATCGTGCCAAATATCCTCCTTGTTAATACCACGCTCTACTAAGTCATCAAACGTTAGAAAAATTCTAATCTTATCCTGATTAAGGCGTTCAAGTCTCATTTATGACCCTCCTTCGCCAGACATTTCATAATTTTATAATATGAGATTGTATGGTTTTTGGTTCAATACTCCAAAGTAAACCTACCCTTTTTTCTCTCTCTTTAAGGAAATAGATTTCATTTATGATATTAATTTATCATAATCCTTTGTTCAAGGAAACAGAAAAGATTGTCAAACTCTGAACCATCTATTTTATCGATTTTTGTTTATTAAAAATTTAGTTAAAAATAGTAGACATTCTACAATAATTTGTGCATGCCCTAGAGAAGAATATAAATACTGTGATAGGATAGTGTAAGCAGCGATGATTATTTAGTACGGAGGACAAGAACATGATGAAGCAACACAGAGTATGGCTTATTTTTCTTTTAACACTAAGCTTATTGGGGCTTGTAGCCTGTACTTCAGCCTCTCCTTCAGAACAAGATGAGACGATCTTAGAGGAGAAGGAGACCACCATCCCTGAACAGGAAGAGGCTGTCTCTGAACCGGGCGAAGAAGGAACGGAGGATACGCCAGTGGACGAAGTAGCTACTTCACCTGAGGAAGATGATGTTGTGAATGAACCTGCGCCTAGATATGCCGTCCATCCTAGTCTATACTATATCTACGAGGTTAGTGACGAGGGGGATGAGAAAAAAGAAGGAGAAAAGCTTGCCCTTCTTACTTTTGACGACACTCCAACGGGTGAAGCTACATATGACATTCTCGATACACTTGATCGCTATGACGCTAAGGCTATCTTTTTCGTTAATGGACACTATGCTGAACGAAATGTGGACACTTTACACGAAATAAAGGATCGAGGTCATTTGATCGGAAATCATACGTGGTGGCATATCTATATTCGAAAAGAAGACCCTGAGACGGTACGGGATGAAATTGTACGGCTTAACGACTTCCTTGAACAAGAGCTAGGAGAAAGACCGACATATTTCCGTCCTCCCACTATAAAGTAATGTTTTCTCGCGTTTTCTCGCGTATTCTCCCATTTTCAACATTGACAGATTGAGAAGGAGAGTGGAGAATGTCAGG
>NZ_JAUSTY010000037.1 GCF_030813115.1 Bacillus horti
CTTCACGTACGGTTTGATGAGGAGGAGCTGGAATGAGTAAAGGCGACCTCACGGTCGCCAAGAAAATTTCAGTTCTTTACTCTACCAGAATTTATAAGTTCAGAGGTAGAAAGTATAAGAAAAACTAAGGCTTATCACCAGGTCATGATGAAAGCCTTAGTTTTTCTTATGTTTTATTGCATCTTGTGTAGCTCATTAGTCCTTGATGTTGCTCTATATGATGGTGGTGGACACAGTTTGATGCACGTTTGAAGTTACCTAGTCCTTTTGGGTGGATAAAAGGACGATGGTCTAGAGCTAATAGAAGCCCTTGGTTGTTGACGAACAAGTGGCTTACTAAACCCAATAGGCTGCGAAGGAGGATGGGAGTAAGAGGATGGTGTATGTCTAGCTACTGGATAATAATGGGGCAGGTTCCTATAGGAGCTTTGTACATAGGCAGGGCTAGGCTGTCTTGTATAAGCAACGGATTGCGGTCCCTGCTGCTGGATAAAGCCTTGTTTTTGCTGTCCATGCTGTCCGCTTGGACTTTGCGGGGAACTTGGCTGCTGTTCAGAGGTTTCATTGTCTCCTCCTGTAAATATGGCTAGCAGGCTTGGGTCATGAACAAACGCTTGAACAAGAGGAGAATCTAGAAAAGCAGAGACCTGCTCTAAATCAATATTCTTTAATAGCTGCAGAATATCAGTTTTCGATGCGCCTTTAAGCATGCTGGCTAAATCTAAATCCTTCGCTAAACCAGACATATATTGTACATTGTCCATCGCTTTATTTAATTCACCCAACGTATAGGTTATTTCATCAATCCAGATAGGGTTGGTATTTGATGAAGCTGTTGATTTGTTTGCCTTAGCTTCTTGAATTTGTTCATTGCTAGACTCGCTGTTACCTTCACTCTTATTTTTCTCACTCATTCTTCTCTCTCCTTTATAGAGTTGTAGCTTAATTAATGTATTGAGCCATTACTTAAAAACGTATAACTAATCAAAGATCGTCAAATATATGAACGCTGGCAGTATTCTTTATATTTTATGTAGGTTTCTTATTTCTGTTCTAGTGTCCTCTTATGCTATAATAGGTTGTTGAAAGAAGGAGGGTAATGAATGAGTCCAGGATTAATAAAAATGTTTTTAGCCCTAGTTGCTATTGCTTTAATGTTTCTAGCAAATATATTTATTATGGTGGCAAGAAACCGGCTCAAAGGAATATGGAAGGTTCTAATGACCGTTTTAGCTGTTGCCTCGTTAATTATTTCATTAGTTCTTGTCATCATAGTGGTGCTCTCCTTCTAACCTAGAAGTAGATGTTGCTTAGAAATGGAGGTTTTTTTGAAGCCATGAAAAAATACATAGCTTGTATGATGTCTATTGTTTTTCTTTTAGTGCTAAGTGGCTGCCTCTACCCTAATGAAAGGCGAGCTGAGAATCAAATTCCTTATCCAGCTATGGTTGAGTCCGTCCAGAGTGCTGTGGATCAGTTTCAGGAGGCGAATGGAGTATTACCTATCGCTACACGTGACGCTGATACACCCCTCTATGAAAAATATGTGATTGAATTTCAAAGATTGGTTCCACGCTTTTTAGAAGCTCCCCCTAATAACTCATTTGAAAGAGGGGGAATTTTCCAATATGTTTTAGTGGATGTTGAAGAAGACCCTACTGTCATGCTGTTAGACCTTCGATTAACGAATGCCGTTAGAGATCTTCAGCAGCGTGTTAATCAGTATCTGCGAGATCAGTATCTGCCGGTCGAAAGTATTGTCGATCAGCAATATGTTAAGCTGGATTATGAAGCCCTAAACCTTAGGGAAGAGCCGACTGTACAAAGCCCGTATTCTATGCAAGAGCTGCCTTTTATTGTAGACAGTTCTGGAAGAGTAGGTATCGACTATAAGAAAGACTTATATTATTTCTTGGAGCAATCTGACTTTGAGCAGTTAGAAGAGGGTAAAGATATTCGATCAATTCTTTACCAATCCTCTTTGCTTGTTCCAGCCCATTCTTTTCCCTATGTGATTGAGAATGGAGAAATTATCCTGAAATGATGGTAAAAACATAATTTTATAGCATAAAATTTCAAGACCTCTTATATCTTAAAGATAAAGGAGGTCTTGTCTTTGTTTTGCGACTAAAAAGTTGGCATTGAATTTTCATAGTCATAATTCTTAATAAGACTCATATATTTATAGTGTCCAATTTATTGTACGAGACAAACAACCTTCACTAGGTTATAAGAATGATTCGGGAGGGGATCACGTGGAAAAGGTCGATATTTTTAAAGACATAGCAGAGCGGACTGGGGGTGACATTTATATTGGTGTTGTCGGTGCTGTCCGTACTGGAAAATCAACGTTTATTAAAAAGTTCATGGAAAAAGTCGTCATTCCTAAGATTCACAGAGAGTCCGACAGGGTAAGAGCGCAAGATGAGTTACCCCAAAGTGCCGCTGGACGTACGATCATGACCACGGAGCCAAAATTTGTACCTAACCAAGCTGTACAGATTGCCGTTGATGAAGGGTTAGACATTAATGTCCGTTTGATTGATTGCGTAGGGTATGTAGTACCAGGAGCTAAGGGCTATGAAGATGAAAATGGTCCAAGGATGATTAACACCCCTTGGTATGAGGAGCCTATTCCCTTTCAAGAGGCGGCGGAATTTGGGACACGTAAGGTGATTCAGGAGCATTCCACACTTGGTGTACTCATTACGACAGACGGAAGCATCTCAGATATTCCTAGATATGAGTACGAAGAAGCAGAGGAAAGAGTTGTTAATGAGCTAAAAGAGGTAGGAAAGCCATTTATTATGGTGATAAACTCTACTCAGCCACAAAGCCCCGAAACTGAAGCGTTACGTATTGAATTAGGCGAAAGATATGATATTCCATGTCTTGCCCTAAGTGTTGAGCATATGGAGGAAAGAGATGTAACAGGAGTTTTAAGAGAAGTTCTTTTCGAGTTTCCTGTACATGAAGTAAACGTTAATCTCCCAAGCTGGGTGATGGTTTTAAATGATGAACATTGGCTACGTCAAAGCTATGAAGAAGCCGTACGAGATACGGTGAAGGATATCCGTCGTCTGCGTGACGTGGATCGAGTAGTCGAATTTTTTTCAGAGTATGATTTTATTAATCAGGCTGCTCTTTCAGACATGGATATGGGAACGGGTGTAGCTGAAATCGATCTATCTGCACCAGACCAGCTCTATGATCAAATTCTGAAAGAAGTTGTTGGTGTGGAGATCAGAGGGAAGGATCATCTCCTACAGCTCATGCAGGATTTTGCTCTAGCTAAACGTGAGTATGATCAAATCTCTGAAGCCCTAAGAAGTGTGAAGCAAACAGGCTACGGTATAGCTCCACCACGCTTAGAGGATATGATTCTAGATGAGCCTGAAATTATTAGGCATGGACCAAGGTTTGGAGTACGCTTAAAAGCGAATGCCCCATCCATCCACATGATCAAGGTCGACGTAGAGTCTGAATTTGCTCCGATAATCGGAACGGAAAAGCAAAGTGAAGAGTTAATTCGTTATCTCATGCAGGATTTCGAGGATGATCCATTATCCATTTGGAACTCAGATGTCTTTGGTCGCTCCCTGCATTCAATTGTAAGAGAAGGAATTCAGGCTAAGCTTTCGACCATGCCTGAAAATGCTAGATACAAGCTTAAAGATACATTAGAAAGAATCATTAATGAAGGCTCCGGTGGGTTGATAGCCATTATCCTCTAGATGGGTGATGGCCTCATCCTCTAGAGCACACAAGGCTTCCACTAGGAGGCTTTTTTTCTTTTAAAACAAGAAAAATGTAAGGAATACGTATAAACTTCAGTAAAATAGGCAAAAAAATAGAATAGGAACAACATGGAAGGGGGTGACTGGAAATGAATAAAACAGAACTTATTGCCAAGGTTGCAGAGCGTACAGAATTAACAAAAAAGGATTCCACAAAAGCTGTAGAAGCTGTTTTTGAATCTATTTCTGATGCTCTTCAGAGTGGGGACAAAGTACAAATTATTGGATTTGGTAACTTTGAGATCCGAGAGAGAGCTGCTCGAAAAGGGAGAAATCCTCAAACAGGTGCAGAGATTGATATTGCCGCCAGTAAGGTGCCAGCATTTAAAGCAGGTAAAGCACTTAAAGATGTTGTTAAATAAACTACTTTGATGGAACTTAACTATTAATATCTACTTGACTATCAAAGAACATGTTCCTAGGTACATTCTTTGTGTACATAAGTAGGGAAAGCAAGCATAAGTTAAATAAGAGAATCCTCATTGTTTTTAAGTGAGGATTTTTTCTGTGGGAGAAATTCTTCCAAAAAAACAGTTGACATTTAACTATAAGGCGTGTAGATTATTATTTAATAAATACTACATCATAGATTAAAACACATAGAGTGAACGAAAATAAAATAAAATAAATTAAATCGTATTCTTATCAAGAGAGATGGAGGGACTGGCCCTATGATATCTCGGCAGCAGACTTGTATAGTACTGTGCCAATTCCAGCAAGCAGTATGCTTGATAGATAAGAAGAGTAGATGAATGTGAGCCTACCTCTTCTTTTCTCAAAGAAGAGGTTTTATTTACGTTAAAGAAAGTATAAAATTTGATACCATGTTTATACTTTCTGGCGGCAGGGCATAGGACGACTTGCAACTTTAGTTGCCTAGCGTCACTTGCACACTTTGTGTGAAAGCTTCCTTTAATGATGGACTAGACAACCTCTTCGAGAGGGCTTCAATAGAAGCTTTTCTTATTTTTGCTATTAAACCAAGTAAACCTATGCAAAAAATATGTTTTAGGAACAGCAAGGAGGAGCACAAGTTGATTCAGTTTGAAAATGTTAGTAAAACGTTCCGTTCAAAGGGTAAGGAGGTGCACGCTGTAAAAAATGTATCTCTACATGTGAAACAAGGTGAAATATTTGGGGTCATTGGATTTAGTGGGGCAGGTAAGAGCACGTTACTACGCTTAGTCAATTTGTTAGAGCGTCCTTCAGAGGGAAGGGTGATTGTCCATGACAAGGAGATTAATTCCCTCCCACAATCAGAGCTGCGTAGACTAAGAAGGCGTATAGGTATGATTTTTCAATCCTTCAATCTGTTTACTTCACGTACCGTATATGGGAATGTGGCGTATCCGCTAAAGCTAGCGAAATACCCCAAGGATAAGATCGATTCTAGGGTAAAAGAAGTGCTCAAATTTGTTGGATTAGAGGATAAAGCGGACTACTATCCAGAGCAGTTGTCAGGTGGGCAGAAGCAGAGAGTAGGAATAGCAAGGGCCTTGGGAACCTCTCCAGATATTCTTATCTGTGATGAAGCTACGTCAGCTTTAGATCCAGAAACAACGGGAGAGATTCTAAAGATCCTAAAGAGAGTAAACGAGGAATACAACATTACCATTCTCCTAATTACTCATGAAATGCATGTGATCAAAAGCATTTGTGATCGCGTTGCGGTAATGGAAAATGGCTCTGTCATAGAAGAAGGCCCCGTATTTACCGTATTCTCAGAACCACAAACACAAACAACAAAGAATTTTATAAGCTCAGTTTTGAACGATCAACTATCTGTCAAGCTACTAGAGAAGCTAAGACAGAATCATCATGGTAAGCTATATCGTGTTGTGTTTAAGGGAGAAGCTACAAATCAGCCACTTCTCTCTCAGGTTACGAGAAAGCATAAAATAGATTTCAATATTGTATATGGCAGCATAAATGAGCTCCAGGAGCAGATTTTAGGAAATTTAATTGTAGAGTTCATAGGTGATGAAAGAGTCATTTTGCAGGTTATTAGAGAACTCCAGAAACAGGTTGAAATTAAGGAGGTGATCCATTCATGAAAGTAGATTGGAGTACATTTTGGCCACGAATTGTGGAGGCTACAGGACAGACGCTGACCATGGTTTCATTAACACTTCTTTTTTCAAGTATCATCGGTCTCATTTTTGGGCTATTACTGTTTGTTACGCGAAGAGGCAACATCCTAGAAAATAGACTTATCTTTATTCTATTAAATCTCTTAATCAATATTATTCGACCTATCCCTTTTATTATTTTTCTAGTAGCCATAGGTCCTTTGACAAGACTTGTTGTAGGAACAACGATAGGAACGGCAGCAGCGATTTTCCCGATGACGATTGCCGCATCCTTTGCGATTGCACGAGTCGTTGAAAATAACTTGGTTGCTATTGATCCTGGCATCATTGAAGCAGCAAAAGCAATGGGAGCTAGTCCACTGCAAATCATCTTTGGTGTCCTAATTCCAGAAACACTAGGTCCGCTTATCCTGGGACTTACTTTTATAACGGTAGCCCTTATAGATTTCTCTGCGATGGCAGGGACGGTAGGTGGAGGGGGACTAGGACATTTAGCGATGACGTACGGCTACCAGCGCTTTGATACGTCGGTCATGGTTGTAACGGTTATCCTTCTTATTATCCTTGTGCAAGCAGCCCAATTTCTTGGTAACTATTTATCACGAAGATTCCTTCGTAGATAAATGTGATATGAGTGAACACAAAAAAGGAGAGAGAGAAATGAAAACAAAATTTTTACTTACTGTAGGATTACTAATCGGGGTTCTTGCCCTAAGTGCATGCGGCAATAGCAGTGCTTCAGGGGATACAGTTGAAGTCTCTATAGGAGTAACGGGTGCTGATGGACAGTACTGGGATATTATTAAGGATAAAGCGGCAGAGGAAGGGATTTCAATTAAACTGATTGAGTTCCAGGATTATACACTGCCTAATCACGCTTTAGCAAACGGAGAGGTTGATATTAACTCCTTTCAGCACTTGGCTTTCCTTAGTCAGTTTAACGCAGAAAATAATACTGAGATTGTCCCGATTGGTTCTACGATTATTGCACCATTAGGATTGTATTCAGAGAAATTCACAGATCTTGCTGAGATTCCTGACGGAGCTCAAATCGCAATTCCAGATGATCCTGCTAATTTAGGGCGTGGGCTTAAGCTACTAGCGGCAGCAGGCTTTATTGAACTGAAGGAAGAGGTAGGCTTGTATCCAACTCTTACTGACATTGTCAGTAATTCGAAAAATATTGATATAGTACCTATAGTAGCTCAACAAACACCACGTGTTTTACCAGATGTAGCGGCCTCTGTCATTAACAGTGGTATAGCTGGGCAAGCGGGGCTTTACTTAGAAGACTCAATTTTTCACGATGATCCGTACAGCGAAGAAGCAAGACCTTATATTAACGTATTCGCTGTAAATGCTGAAGATAAAAATAATGAAGCCTATAAAACGATTGCTAGAATCTATCAGGAGCAAGAGGTCATTGACGCTGTGCATGAGGATACAAACGGTGGAAGTATAGTGGTTGATATAGACGCTAGTGAACTGGAAAAAAACTTAAATGAACTGATTGAAGGGATTAAGTAAGAGAAATAATGAGAAATTCTATTCGTTAAGGAGGATAAGAAATGACTATTCAAACACATGTAGGTAAAGCAAAGGCTGAGCGTGATGCCATTATTCAAAACATTGATCATCAAGCAGATCTGTATATCCATACAAGTCATCAAATCCATGAAAATCCGGAAATCGGAAATGAGGAGTATTTTGCTGCAGAAAAATTAACTAGCTTACTTCAAAATGCTGGATTTGAAGTAGAAAGTAATGTTGCTGGACATGAGACAGGGTTTGTAGCAAGAAAAACGGCAGCTAAACAGGGGCCGAAGATTGCTTTTCTAGCAGAATATGATGCACTTCCTGGCTTGGGGCATGCCTGCGGTCATAATTTAATAGGTACAATCAGTACCGCAGCAGGAATTGCTCTTTCACAGGTCATAGAAGAGACGGGTGGGGAAGTGTATGTGTTTGGTACCCCAGCTGAAGAGGGAGGACCTAATGGAAGTGCTAAAGGAAGCTTTGTAAAGCACGGCTTATTTGAAGGGATCGATGCTGCATTAATGATTCATCCCTCTGGTCAAACTAGATTAACCGGTGAAACCTTAGCTGTAGATCCACTTGATTTTCACTTCTATGGTCGGGCTGCACACGCTTCTGGATCTCCAGAGGAAGGAATCAATGCGCTTGACGCTGTCATCCAGCTTTTTACAGGGATTAACGCTTTGCGTCAGCAGCTTGCTTCGGATATCCGTATTCATGGCATCGTTACGCATGGTGGAGACGCTCCAAATATCATCCCTGAATACGCTTCTGCCCGTTTCTTTATTCGGGCAGAAACCTGGCAAGAGGCCGAAAAGACCTCTGCTAAGGTACGCAAAATTGCCGAAGGAGCAGCTTTAGCTACAGGGAGCACAGTGAGAATTGAACGTTTTCAAAATGAGGTTCAAAACTTTATTATAAATGAATCCTTAGATGAAATTGTGGGTCTGGAGCTGGAAGCTCTAGGAGAATCTGTTGTCAGAGAAAAAAGAAAAGGTAAGGGCTCTACAGATGCTGGGAATGTAAGTCAAGCGATCCCTACGTCACACCCTCACATAAAAATAGGGATTGATGATCTAATTGGTCATACCCCTGAATTCAGGGAGGCTGCGGCTTCTCCTCAAGGTGACAATGCCTTGTTAGTTGGAGCAAAAGCTCTAGCCTTAACAGGCTTACGGCTTATTACAGAACCAGAGCTACTCAGCTCAATTAGAAAGGAGTTTAATCAGAAGACCGATGTGCCTAAATAGATAAATGAAAGGCATGCTTTATATATAAACTGTTACACCAATTGCCCTTTTTCATGATTATTGTACGTGGGACGCTCCCCCTAGTCGTCCCACGTACTTTTTTTTTACGTATAAGACCATCATGCCGTGAAGCGGCACCACAAAAAATGAAAATGTAACTACAAACTGAAGAAGCATGCTTTTTTTGGTCAATACTGCTAG
>NZ_JAUSTY010000038.1 GCF_030813115.1 Bacillus horti
GAAAACTTCACGTACGGTTTGATGAGGAGGAGCTGGAATGAGTAAAGGCGACCTCACGGTCGCCAAGAAAATTTCAGTTCTTTACTCTACCAGAACTTATACGATCAGAATTTAAAAGCTTTTATCGAATGGCATCGTTCTGCAATTGGTGTATAATAAACGTAGCATATTGCAACAGAGGAGAAGTGTGAGATGAAAATTAAAACGTTGGTCATCGCCCCGTACTCTGGTTTGAAGGAGTTAGTCACACAACTAGCTAAAGAACAGCATCATCTTGAAGTGATTGTAGAGCATGCCGATCTAAAAGAGGCGATACCTATTATTCGAAAGTATGAACAGGATGATATTCAGTTTATCGTAAGTAGGGGAGGAACGGCAAAGCTTATTCGTGAATATACCTCAATACCCGTCATTGAGATTCAGGTTTCTGGATACGATATTCTCAGAGCCTTGATGCTAGTTAAGGATTACAGGCAGCAGGTTGAATTAATAGGATTCCCTAATATTTGTCAGGGAGTTGTTTCAGTTGCTCATTTACTTGATATGGATATTCCATACACGACGATACACAGTCAGGATGAGGTGGATGATGCTGTTCAATTAGCCAAAAATCATGGTGCACAGGTTTTACTTGGAGATACGGTTACCGTTAGAACAGCAGATAAACATGGTCTACAAGGGATGATGATTACTTCCGGAAAAGAATCTGTCCTAGATGCCTTTGAGCAGGTGATAAGAATTAATGATATTCTTGTTCCTAGTCAAAATGATCGAATAATCTCCATACATACTGGAGATACCACAGTTTCATTTGGTCAAATGGTTGCACACAGCAAAATCATGCAAAAAACGATAGAGCAAGCTACCACATATGCTACAGCTCCTAAGCCAATTGTGATTTGCGGGGAGAAGGGCACTGGAAAACGCTTTTTGGCCTCATGTATTCACAATGTCCAAGAACTGGCTGGTGGTCTGAAAGAGGTTATAATACCACAGGGAGCTAGACTACTTGAAGGTGAAGTGGATTCTCTGCACTCTATTCAGCACTCAAGGACAATGGTGATTAAAGGGCTAGATAACCTTACTATAAAAGATCAACAGGTGATTTTTTCTGTGGTTAAGGAACGTCTTTCATATCCCTCACAGCAAGTCATATTCATTTTTACAAGGCATCCTTGGGAGCTCATTGAACAAGGTACACTGCATTCTGACTTGCTTAGCTTGACGAATCATATATTACGTGTCCCTTCTCTTGAGGAGAGGAAGGAGGATATAGAGGAATATATTAAATATTTTATAGGCTTATATAATAGCAAGTTCGGCAAACAGGTTGTTGGTATGCGTGGAGAGGTCATGTCTTACATGCTCGGCCGGGGATGGGAAGAAAATATCTCTGAGCTTAAGAAATGGATGAAGGAACTTGTTTTGTCCGCTGAAGGCTACTATATTGAAGAAGCTCAGCTGACACAGTTAGATGAGTCTAGTCAGCCCCAACGGGTGCAAAGTCCAATCGATTTAAGTAAAACGTTGAATGAGATTGAAAAGGATATTATTCAATACGTATTACAAGAAGAAGGAATGAACCAAACAAAAGTGGCTAAGAGGCTAGGGATAAATCGGACGACTTTGTGGAGAAAGCTGAACGAGAATAAGTGAAAATCATGAAATTTTGGGTGAATAAATTAATTATGAGTCTTCAGAAAGCAGGAAGTAGAAAATCATATAGAATGCTTAAATAACAAAAAACATGTGGGCAAACTAACCACATGTTTTTTGTTTATTTGATCAATAGTTGTTGTTTCTTCTACTAATTAAGATTTTGACAAATTTCTACTCCTGTACAAGTGCCTCTAGCACATCATCCATGATTTGTGTTCCGGCAATAAATCCTTTATACAACCAGCTTTTAGTAGATTCAATTTCATGAACACTGCCAGCTTGAACGGCTGGAATATTGCTCCAAATAGGCTCGTCTAGTGCTTCGGATCCCGACTCCTTGTCACTATTAACAAGAAAGATGTGGTCTGCGTCAAGCTCAGCTAGCATTTCAAGGGAAACAGGATTCCAGTTCGCTCTTGCATCTGTAGGTATTTCATTGACTAAATTCGGTGGAATCATGCCTAAATCCTGATACACAACAGAACCACTTGAGACTCCCTCACCAACGATAAAGAACTGCTTGTTCACAAGCCATAGTATAGCGATGGACTGTTGCCCAATAGCTTCATTAAGTTTGTTTTTTGTTTCCTCTGCTTTTTGTTCGTAATCGGCTAAAGCCTGCTCCGCTTCGTCTGTCTTCCCTAGAAGCTCCCCGATTCTAACTAACGCAGCTCTCCAGTCGTCATCCAGCTCTGAACCCAATACGTACGTGGGAGCAATTTTCGAGTATTGCTCATACAATCCGCCTTCAACAGCGCTCTCTGTACCAATAATTAATAGATCTGGATCAAAGCTCATGACTTCCTCGACTGGTAAATCAAAGCCAACAGTTGGGACATCTTTTAAATAATCCTCTAAATAATCCTGAACTCCTCGTGAAATGGACCATTGTGCTGCTGGAGTAACACCTAATGTAACTAGATGATCCTCTAAATAGCTAGCAATGATGCGCTGTGGATTAGCTGGAATCGTAACCTCATTTCCTAAAGCATCTTCAACCGTTATTTCCTGAGCTGTTTCTTCTTCTGTTTCTTCGTTAGCCTGTTGCTCCTCCTCACTCGGCGATGAGGATATTGGTTCCTCTGTGCCTGCATCGCTAGAATTATCTGAGCTTGCACAAGCTGAAAGGATAAGCATAAGACTTAGTAGGCCCACAAAAAGAATCCCTAGCCTCTTAACTCCCCCTTGATTATGATCTTTATCCATCGTTGATATCGGTTTGTACAATTTCGATGACCTCCCTTTATGTACTCTCTATACTTTCCTAAAAGCAGGTGGATGGCTCCACCTTCGAGTTAATGATAATGATTATCAATTGCGTTGTCAATGAAAAAATTATGGCTAGATCGTGAACAAGTATGTCTTCTCGTATTGAAAGCAAAAATACATGTCATGTCGAGTAGGATATAAGGCTGTTGAGAATACTAGTGACAGCTAAAAATTGTAGAAACAAGTATAACAGGGTTTTGATTCTAAAGCTTAATACTATTGCATTATTAAACAAAACAGAGCGATATGGTCAAATAGAAAATATTAGTATTGCAATATTAAACTTTTTTATAGTAGTATGAAGAGAGTAAAGCACTTGAAAGCGCTTATAAATATGTACTTTTCTTGAATTTAGTTTTAAAATGCAACAAATAAACAAAATAGGAGGGTTTATCATGAAAATTAAAGCTACTTTGGATCGTATCCCAGGTGGAATGATGGTTGTACCGTTGCTATTGGCAGCGACATTGAATACTTTTGCTCCCAATCTTTTAAGAATTGGTAATTTTACCGAGGCTTTATTTGTAAATGGCGCTAGTACTTTAATTGCTTTATTCTTATTATGTGCGGGAGCACAAATCAATCTAAAAGGTGCTGGCGTTTCTTTAGCTAAAGGTGCTACACTCCTCTCTGTAAAATGGTTAATTGGAGCTTCAGTAGGTTTGCTTGCTTACTTAATGGCAGGGCCGAATGGGCTGTTCTTAGGCATTGCACCTATAGCAATTATAGCTGCGATGACGAATAGTAATGGTGGACTATATATGGCTATTGTCGGTCAGTATGGTAAAGAGGACGATAAAGCAGCTTACTCGCTGTTAGCCCTAAATGATGGACCTTTTCTAACGATGGTAGCCCTTTCAATTTTTGGTGTAATGGGTTTTGTTGAAGGCCTGTTTTCCATAGTTAGCTTCATTTCTGTTTTATTACCTATTGTTGTTGGGATGATTTTAGGAAATTTGGATAATGAACTGAGAGACTTCTTAGGTAAAGGAAGTGATATGCTCATTCCGTTCTTTGCCTTCGCTTTAGGTATGGGAATTAACTTTCAAGCAATCATTCAAGGTGGAATTGGAGGGGTTGCTCTAGGTGTAGCTACTGTTATTTTAACAGGCATGGGGGGTTACCTTGCCTTTAAAGCATTTAATTGGAATCCCATTGTTGGTGCGGCTGAAGGGTCTACAGCAGGAAATGCAGTAGCTACACCTGCTGCTATTGCTGCTGCAAATGCTTCCTTTGCCAGCGTGGCGGATATTGCTACAGTTCAAGTAGCAGCTAGTACAGTAACCACTGCAATTCTACTGCCGATCTTTATTGCTTTTTTAGTTAAACGCTTAGAGAAAAAGGGGAGACTTCCATCTTCAGCATGATCTAGAGGATTGCCGGAGTAAGAATAAGAGAAAAGAGAAAAGAGAAAAGAGAAAAGAGAAAAGAGAAAAGAGAAAAGAGATACAGACAATAAAAACAAAGGTTTCAAAGTTTTTGGATAGGAGGGGCAATCAGATGAAAATTGGAATTATTGCAGATGACCTCACTGGAGCAAATGATAGTGGAGTACAGCTGACTCGATCAGGTTTAAATACTTCTGTAAGATTCGATTTAAAGAATGCGAATGTTCAGCAGGACGATGCGATCGTATTAGATACAGATAGTCGTTCCATTTCTCCAGAGAAAGCGTATACAAGAGTTGTGGAAGCCGCCCAATTTCTAAAGGAAGAAAAAATCGACATTATCTATAAAAAAATTGATTCAACACTTAGAGGGAACCTAGGGGTGGAGCTTGATGCGGTCTATGATGTGTTTAAACCGGATTTTGTAGTGATGGCTCCAGGCTACCCTGTAAATGGACGTACTGTAATGGATGGTAAGCATTATTTGCATGGAACTTTACTACATGAAACAGAAATTTCTCGTGATCCAAAATGTCCTGTTACGGAATCATACATTCCTAAGCTGCTACAGGATCAAACAAAGCGTAATATCGGGCATATTTCTACGACATTATTAGCCGAAGGCTATAATACGGTAAAGGCAGCGCTTGATGAATATAAAAATGCTGGCACAGCGTATGTTCTTTTTGACTCGGCTACGGAACATGACCTTGAGCTTATTGCTCAATATATCAAACAAAGTCGGTTCTCTGTAGTTTGGTTAGGTTCAGCAGGTCTAGCCAATTATTTGCCACAGGTCTATCACTTAGAAAAAGAAAAGCAGACTGTAACCATCCCACATAGTAATAAGCCAGTACTTCTAGTAGTAGGAAGTGTAACCTCTGTTTCGCGAAAGCAGCTGGATCACTTTCTTGCTCAAAAAGGAGTACAAGGGATTGGTATTGATTCTACAGAACTGGTTTCTACAGTAGAAAGAAGGTCAAAGGAGCTTGAATTAGGCTTCCGAGAAGCTGTAAAAGCTTATAAAGAAGGACATCATGTGGCTATTTACTCTACAGGAGATCGCGAGGCCATTCGTCAAGCACAGGAAGAGGGGGCTAAGCAAGGGCTTTCCCATACAGATGTAAGTAATGCGGTTGTTGCAGGTGTGGGTAAAATCGTCAGCGAATTGCTGGAGGAAACGGAGCTTCAGGGCATCATCATGACAGGTGGGGACACGGCAAAGCAGATTTGTGATCAAATCGGTGTAACGGGCATTCATCTGATTGATGAGGTTGAGACAGGTGTACCAATTGGTCAGCTCATCGGAAGATATCCTATTTACGCTGTAACAAAGGCAGGAGCATTCGGCTCAGAAGCAACCTTCACACTATCCAAAGAAAGAATTCAAGGAGGAAATCAGCTATGAAGCCAGTAATCGGTATTACAATGGGAGATGGAGCGGGAATCGGTCCAGAGATTATTGTAAAAAGCTTGGCTGTTGCTAGCGTGTATGAAGAGTGCCAGCCTGTTGTTATTGGAGATGCCAAACGCTTAGAGCTTGCCAAGAAAGTGACAGGATCAGATGTCACAATCAGAGCGATTCAGGATCCAGCGGAGGCTTCCTTTAGCTATGGAACAATTGACTGTATTGATTTAGATCTTTTGCCGTCTGACCTACCGTTCGGGGCTATATCTGCTGAAGCGGGAAATGCTGCTTTCCACTATGTAAAAAAAGCGATTGAATTAGCTCAAGAAAAAAAGATTAACGCTATTTGTACAGCTCCGCTAAATAAAGAAGCCCTACACAAAGGTGGTCATATCTATCCAGGGCATACAGAAATTCTGGCTGAGCTCACCGATACAGAGGAGTACGCGATGCTGCTTTCCTCTCCTAAGTTGAAGGTCATTCATTTAACCACTCATGTTGGCTTAATAAAGGCCATTGAGATGATTGATCTAGAAAGAACCTATAATGTGATAAAGCTGGCTCACGACACGTTAACAAGAGCGGGTAAGCACCAACCAAGTATTGCAGTGTGTGGAATTAATCCACATGCTGGTGAGAATGGGCTCTTTGGTAATGGGGAAGAGGAAGAGAAGCTGATCCCTGGAATAGAACGAGCAAAGACTGAAGGGATTAATGCTTCAGGTCCTCATCCAGCAGATACGTTGTTCTTTCGTGCACAACGAGGAGACTTTGATGTAGTAGTAGCTTGTTATCATGATCAGGGGCACGGCCCAATTAAAGTATTAGGTCTAGAAGCAGGAGTTAATATTACAGTAGGCTTAAAAGGCGGAATGATTCGTACCTCTGTTGATCATGGAACAGCATTTGATATAGCTGGTAAAAACATTGCCGATGAACGGAGTATGCTTGAAGCGATTCGGAGTGCAATAGAGCTTGCTCCAAGACAAGATTAGCACAAATAATTTTAAGGGGGCGTCTCCCTCTAATTATATGTTGTTTCTATAAAGAGTTATTGTACAAAGCAGCCTCAACTTAGATAGCGAGGCTGCTTTTCTTATTTTAATTCCTTTGTGCGGTAGATTATTACGAAAATAATTACTTTGACAGAAAGAGTAATATGCTGTACTATTACTCTGTCACATAGAATAATGATTAGAAAGCTGAAAACAGTAATGATTTGCTTCTTACATAATATATTTTTAAT
>NZ_JAUSTY010000039.1 GCF_030813115.1 Bacillus horti
TCCACCAGTTGCCTGTCAGCTACTAAGCGACTTGGTTCTTACTTAGATCGGACTTGCACCGACTAGCAATTAACGGCTTGCTGGGCACGCATCATTAAAAAAAGAGGGAGAACCCTCTTTTAGTCTTTACATTTATTCACTTTTCATTGCTTTTCATTGCTTTTCATTGCTTTTCATTGCTTTTCATGACCTAGTATAGGTTTATCAAAAGCTCTAATCTACAAAAAATTCCTCTGGTCTTTCTGAACGATACTTAAAATGATATAAAATAGCTTCTACAATTCTCCTTGACGCTTCTCCATCGCCATATGGATTCGATGCCTGAGCCATCGACTGATATTCTGCTTCATTGGTAAGCAGTTCTTGAGCAAGCAGGTAGACGTTTTCTTCCTCTGTTCCAGCTAGCTTTAAGGTTCCTGCTGCAATCCCTTCAGGACGTTCAGTTGTGTCTCTTAAAACAAGTACAGGTACACCTAAAGAAGGAGCTTCCTCCTGTACACCCCCAGAATCAGTGAGGATCATATACGCCCTAGAAGCAAAGTTGTGAAAATCAATCGCATCTAACGGTGAGATCAGGTGAATACGCGGGTGATCTCCTAGCAGCTCTTGGGCCACCTCCTGCACAGCAGGGTTAAGGTGGACTGGATAGACGACCTGAATATCCTCATGCTCTAATACTAGCCTTTTGATGGCTCTGAACATTTGTCTCATTGGCTGACCAAGATTCTCACGGCGGTGAGCTGTCACCAGAATCATTCTAGACGTCCCTACCTGTTCTAGCACTTCATGCTTGTAAGACTCTTTAACCGTTGTTTTTAGAGCGTCAATTGCTGTATTACCTGTTATGAAAATACGATCCTTCGATTTATTTTCAAGTAGTAAGTGCTCTGCTGCCTGACTCGTTGGAGCAAAATGTAAATCTGTTAATACCCCTGTCAGCTGACGATTCATTTCCTCAGGGTATGGCGAGAATTTATTGTGTGTTCTAAGACCTGCCTCCACATGACCTACAGCAATCTGATTATAGAAAGCCGCCAAGCTCCCGATAAACGTCGTTGACGTATCACCATGTACTAAAACAATATCTGGTTTTTCGTCCTTCATAATCTGATCTAAGCCCTGCAAAGCTCGAGTGAAGATATCGGTTAAGGACTGTCTACTTTGCATGACATTCAGGTCGAAATCAGGTTCAATAGCAAAAATAGCTAGCACCTGATCAAGCATTTCACGGTGCTGAGCCGTGACCACAACAATCGAATCAATCTTATCCTCATGCTTTTTAAGCTCATGCACAAGTGGAGCCATCTTTATTGCTTCTGGTCTGGTACCAAAAATGGACATCACTTTTACTTTTTTAGACATTCGTATACTCCTTTTAGCTTGTTTGTCCTTCTCGTTGACTTTCTTATCTGTTTGTTGACTCACAAGCTGCTATCTCCTACTTATTTTGTACCGTATAAACGATCTCCAGCATCCCCTAGACCTGGAACAATGTAGCCATGATCGTTCAGCTTCTCATCAACCCCAGCCACATAAATATCAACGTCTGGGTGCTCCTCCTGCACTTTTTGTACCCCTTCAGGAGCCGCAATTAAACACATCAGCTTCATGCTTACAGCTCCCCTATTTTTCAGGGATTGAATCGCTGCTACAGCAGAGCCACCTGTCGCTAGCATAGGGTCAATCACAATGAAATCTCTTTCGCTTACGTCATTTGGAAGCTTTACGTAATATTCTACTGGCTCTAATGTTTCTGGATCGCGGTATAAGCCTACATGTCCAACCTTTGCCGCAGGAATAAGCTTCAGAATACCGTCTACCATTCCAAGACCAGCTCTAAGAATAGGGACTAAGCCTAGCTTTTTCCCTTCTAGCTTGTATGCTTTGCAGGTCGCTACTGGAGTCTCAACTTCCACCTCTCTAAGAGGAAGTTCTCTTGTGATTTCATAGGCCATTAGTGCTGATACTTCATCAACAAGCTCCCGAAATTCCTTTGTCCCTGTTTGTTTATCTCTAATATACGTTAGCTTATGTTGAATTAGCGGATGGTCGAATACGTATACCTTACTCATAGTGCACTCCCTTTATCTATATAATTTCTTATTTCCCTGGATACAGCTCATGCTTTTTACTAAGCTCTGCTACTCTATTTGCTGCTTCCTGTTGCTTAGCTTGATCTTCAGGGTTCTTCAAGGATAACGCCATAATATCAGCAATTTCCTCCATATCCGCAACCCCAAATCCTCTAGATGTTACAGCCGCTGTACCAATTCTAATTCCACTAGTCACAAATGGACTTTCTGGATCAAATGGTATCGCATTTTTGTTACATGTAATGCCGATCTCATCTAAAATATGCTCCGCCTGTTTTCCCGTCAACCCTAGGCTACGCACATCAACAAGCACTAAGTGGTTATCTGTTCCTCCTGAAACGAGGGTGATATCATTTTCTTTTAGTCGCTCTGAGAGGCGTTTGGCGTTATCAATGATAGCCTGTACGTATGTCTTAAAGTCCGGGCTAAGCGCTTCTTTAAAGGACACCGCCTTTGCTGCAATGATGTGCATCAGAGGGCCGCCTTGTACACCTGGAAAAATGGATTTATCGATTTGCTTGGCAAATTCCTGCTTACATAAAATTAAACCTCCACGCGGACCGCGAAGTGTTTTATGTGTGGTTGATGTGACAAAGTGAGCATGTGGAACAGGAGATGGATGTAAACCAGCAGCAACAAGACCGGCAATATGGGCCATATCCACCATAAAATATGCGTCTACCTGATCAGCAATTTCCTTCATTTTTGCGAAATCAATGATTCTAGAGTAGGCACTTGCCCCTGCTACAATAAGCTTTGGACGATGTTCCTTAGCTTTTTCTAGCACATCGTCATAATTGATTAAATGACTCGTCTCATCTACACCGTAATCTACAAAGTTATATAGCTGTCCCGAAAAGTTAACAGGGCTTCCATGAGTCAAATGTCCACCGTGAGAAAGATTCATCCCTAATACCGTATCTCCAGGCTTTAGGATGGAGAAATAAACGGCCATATTCGCCTGAGCTCCGGAATGCGGCTGTACATTCGCATGCTCTGCGCCGAAGATCTCTTTTACTCTGTCCCTAGCCAAATCCTCAGCTACATCAACATGCTCACAGCCTCCGTAATATCGACGACCAGGATAGCCTTCAGCATATTTATTCGTCAGCACACTGCCCATTGCTTCTAGTACCGCTTCACTAACAAAGTTTTCTGAAGCAATCAATTCAATTTTATCTCTTTGACGTGCTAATTCGTTTTGAATCGATTGAAAGATTTCTGGGTCTTTTTCCTGTAAAAATGACATTCTTCTTCACTCCCTTTAGTAGTCTTCTTCCTTTTTCTATCTCTTTTATTCCACTACTTGTTCTACATAGATAGCTCGATTTCCTCCGATAAGCTTCGGTCTAGATTTTGCCATTGTAACATGTGCCTCTCCAATTTGGCTTAGGCTTCCTCGAACCGGAACGGCTACATGCTTGATATGCATGCCAATAAACGTATCCCCTATATCAATGCCAGCATCCGCTCTAATATGCTCCACCATCACCGCTTGCTGGAATTGCTTGTAGGCGTATGCCGCCATCGCTCCTCCAGCCTGCGGGGCAGGAATCACACTGACCTCTTCGAGCTGAAATTGCTTCATCGTTCGTCTTTCCACTACCAAAGCTCTGTTCAGATGCTCACAGCATTGAAAAGCTAGATGGAAGCCACTGCTCTGGCTTACTTCATGCAACGCAGCAAAGAGGTCGGTAGCCACCCCCTCAGCTCCTGCTGTACCGATCTTCTTACCAAGCACCTCACTAGTACTCACTCCAACGACCAAAATATGATCCTCATTTAGGTTAGTCTGTAGCATTAAATCGTCCACCATTTGCTTCGTTTGTCCGTATAAAGCTGTTCTTTTTTCATTCATTTGCCCTACGCTCCTTAGATATTAAGCATTTGGCTTATCATGTTGCTATTACAACTGATTTTCCATATCGCTAACCTTCTCGATCCGTCTCTGATGACGTCCACCTAAAAACTCTGTTTGCAGCCAGATTCGGGCAATATCCCGGGCTAAACCAGGTCCGATGACACGCTCACCCATCGCTAAAACATTTGAATCATTATGCTCTCTGGTAGCCTGAGCACTGAACGTATCATGAGCCAGAGCACAACGAATTCCTTTGATTTTGTTAGCTGCAATACTCATGCCTATACCTGTACCACAAATTAGAATTCCTCGATCAAACTCACCAGAAGCAACCCTCTGAGCTACCGGCAGGGCATAATCAGGATAATCAACCGAATCCTCACACTGACAGCCAAAATCCTCGTAGGATAGCTTCAGTTCATCAAGCAAAGCCTTGATTTCTTCTTTAATCCTTAATCCTCCATGGTCTGATGCAATAGCAATTTTCACTTCCGCTCATCCCTTCCTTAGCTGCTCAAACTTAGTACTTTCTCTTTTTAGAAAAACTTGGTTGATCGCCAAGTCTGGCGATATACTATCTACCTCTGAACCTTCCAATCAGATAGTATAAAATGTCTACGTTATTATAACCTATTTTCTAAAAATGTTCATGGTCAAAAGAGATGACTTTATCTTTGATATGTATTCATGTCCAAAGGCAAAAGAAAAACGCACAAGATGTGCGCTCTAAAGAGGAAGTATGACTTTTTACATTTCTATTTAATAATACGGAAGCTATTTCATGATACGGAAGCCTAGATGGGTGACACCTGGAGCTTCTATGACTTTAGTGTTCTCCAGCTCAATCGCCCTTCCTTCAGTAGGCTCGAACAAAGGGATACCCTTACCTAGTAATACTGGAACCTGATGAAGTAATAACTCATCTAATAAGCCTGCTCCAAGACATTGTTGGATTGTACTAGCTCCGGCAACTCCAACATGCTTTTTTCCAGCTACTGCCTTTGCTTGCTCTACGGCACTTCTGATTCCATCCGTAACAAACGTAAACGGAGTGTCCCCCTTAGGCACATTCTTAGGCTCTTCATGTGTAAGGACAAATACAGGGACACCAGCAGGGTGACTTCCTTCCCACCCTCCTACAATATCATAGGTTCTTCTACCAACTAAAATAGCTCCCTCTTCTTCAATAGACTGATCAAATACATCTCTACTTGTCTTAGTAAGCTTAAAGAAATCATTATATTTACTTGAATACTCACCCTCGAATAGCCATTTATGAAGGTGTTCCCCTCCTTCTCCAAGCGGCTGAGTTGGGCCATCGTTTATACCAGCTATAAATCCATCCAGCGATATGGACATATCGGCGATTACTTTATTCAATTTCCATCCTCCTTTATCTGTGATCAACAATGCACAGATCGTTCTCAACAACCTGATTCTAGCATAGAAAAATCCTCTGTATTTCTTTCAAATTGCTATTTTATATCTTTCCATACACATCCAAAAGCTATTGCTTCCTCTAACGGACAAATTTACATTTTAGAAACGTTTTTTTGAACTCCATCAATTCTAACGGACAAATTTGCACCTTAGAAGTGCATATCAATCAAAATTAATGGTTTATTCGTTCTAAGGTTCGATTTGCAGTTAGAATAAAAAGTGGACACTCATAAAAGACACGTAGATAATAAAAGAAAGAAGACGGAGAGGGTGTCACAAATGAGTGGGGCAAGACAA
>NZ_JAUSTY010000040.1 GCF_030813115.1 Bacillus horti
GTCACACGCGTTCCCATACCGAACACGACCGTTAAGCCTTCCAGCGCCGATGGTACTTGGGGTTTTACCCCTGGGAGAGTAGGACGTTGCCGGGCCAACCAAACGACTTCAATTGAGAAGTCGTTTTTTTGTTGGCGAAAACTCTAAGAAGGACGTCCACTCTCGTCATTCGCTAGAAGAGCATGCGGAACCCTGAATCGCAGCCAACTCGGAGAAGGGCATCCATGATTAGAGGAAGGTTCCGATGCCGACCTCGGAGCGTGGGCAGGGGAAGTGTCGCTCGGTGCGGGAGGACGTTTGTCGGGCAAGAAGGGTCTCTAGGAGTTTATCCTAGGGGCTTTTTTTATGAAGAACTTTATATTAAGGATTAATGTAAATTTATAATAAAATATCCAACAAGATAAAATAAAGGTGGTAAGTTTTATGAAACTTGTTCTGTTAATCGGACCTCAAGCAGTTGGTAAAATGACAGTTGGACAGGAACTAGCAAAGATAACAAATCTGAAGCTTTTTCATAATCATATGACCATTGATTTGGTTAGTAATTTCTTTGATTATAGCACTAGAGAAGGAAAGAGATTAGTGAGCGTTTTTCGTCAAGAAATATTTGAAGAAGTATCAAAGAGCAGTATGTATGGATTAATTTTTACTTACGTCTGGGCATTTGATCAGCAAGATGATTGGGATTATATAAATCAAGTTGCTCAATTATTTGAATCTAGGGGAGGTATTGTTTACATTGTGGAGCTTGAGGCTGATATGGTGGAAAGACTCGAGCGTAATAAAAGTTCTAATAGACTTGAACATAAGCCATCAAAGAGGAATATGGAATGGTCTGAAAATGATTTAAAAGAGTCGATGGAGAAATACAGGTTGAATTCTTTAGAAGGTGAGATCAATTGTTTAAACTATATTAAGATAGATAATACAAACTTAGATGCGGAAGAAGTGGCAAATATAATCAAGGGTGAGTTCGATTAGAGTAAGAAAAATATGAAATTATGCACTGTTTCCACAAAAAAATAATTCATAATTTTATAAAAAATAGAAATTATGAAGGGTTATTGAAAGTAATATAGAAGGTTAAAAAAGAAAATCCTGAGTACTTAGGTATTCCAGGGTAATCGTCTAATTTCGATTAAACTAGATTGAAATGAAGTGATCATGTTGAAGAAAAGCATATTTATTATGTTTGTTTTAATTTTTGCATGTATATTGTTTTCAGGTTGTAATCAAAAAGATCCAGACAAAGTCGTGCTAGTCCCATATGAGGTTGTTCTAAATGAAACATCAAAGATTGAACAGCCAATAGCTATTCCTGAGGAAGAACAAGTCAACTTAAATGTGTTCAAAAATGTGAGTATGTTTAATGAGTGGTGGCAGTCAAACGAGTTAACGGACTCCCCTTTAGAAATAGAAGGGAGTGAACATATAGTTTTTGTTTTTGAGATCTATGAATCTGAGTTCTGTGACGTGCATCTCAATTCTATGGACCTAGGGGCTGATCGTAAAAGTATATTTATCACTCTGCAGGAAAAGATAACTGATGATTATAACTGCCCGACTGTATTCGATAAACAAAAGACGCTGGTAGTCAGTGTAGAACGCGGTGACATAACTGATGTTACCCAATTTGTTGTAAGAACCAGAAAAACACATACGTTTACTCAAGACATACAGTCCTGATATACAGGAAGAGTTAGCTTATTTGTCTAAAAAGATTGCTACTCAACAATGTCCAACCTCATCAGAAAGTTTAATATTGGAAGCCCCTTAGAGGGCTTCTTTTTAATAACAATATTTCCACTAATGATACTACTGCATAACAAAAGTGACTCTAATCCGACCTGTTATGCTCTTCACATGCTTCCTAAATTATTGGTTTAGATGTTGAGCTTGAGGGGAAAAACGATTATTAAGAAGAACAAACGAAAAACGAAAACCAAAAAGAAGAGACAAGAAAACACCAAAGTAACACTAAAGCGAACAAACAAGGTAGATCATACTTAAAGTATAGAAGTTCTGCTTAAATTGCATATAACAATAAAATAGGATGCTCTCTATAGGAGTGGAAGTGATCTGACTGAACTTCTAATGGAGCATAAGGAGGCACGATCAGTATGTTAAAGTGGGCATTGATTTTTCTGGTTGTAGGAGCTATTTTTTACTTACTTGGATTGAGGTCAATAGCGGGTATTACAATTGGTATCGCAAGAGTTTTGTTTACTATATTTGTTATCATATTCTTAGTTATGTTAGTGATTGGTTTAATAAATGGCACGCTCTTTTAGCTGATATGGCTTTTAATAAAAAATCATGATAGGATGATGATAAAAGCTTGTATCAAATAGGTTGAATTTAAAAGTGGTTGGTTCTCAACTACTTTTTATTTTTTCAAACACGTTTTAGGTGGTGCTATTAGGCATGGTAATGGTATTGATTATTTTGAGTATTAATATCGTATATGTATCGTTTTTTACAATCCGAATGATTTTGACTTTGAAGGGTCAAAAATATTTGGCAGCATCCCTAAGTTCAATCGAGGTATTGATTTATGTAATTGGTTTAGGGCTTGTTTTAGATAATCTGAATGAGATCCAAAACCTTATTGCTTATGCAGTAGGCTATGCAATAGGAGTTCTTGTAGGGACTAAAATCGAGGAAATGCTTGCCCTTGGCTATGTGACTGTAAAAGTAATAACAAATCGCTTTGACCAGCCCTTTTCTCAATTTTTAAGGGATCAGGGGTATGGTGTTACAACGTGGATGGGAGAAGGAAGAGATGGGAAGCGTTTGATGATGGAGATCCTTACTCGTCGTAAGGCCCAAGAAGAGTTATACAATCTTATTGTGGCGTATGATCCAAAGGCATTTATCATTTCTCACGAGCCTAGACATTTTCATGGAGGGTTCTGGGTTAAAGGTCTAAAAAAACATGCTCAGGAGCAGGGTGAGGAGTATACGATTGTTAATGAAGAAAATCTACCTGGTGTCACCGAAGAAAGCGTACAGGAGGTTTTAGAGCAGTCTGAAGAGCTCTCAGAGCTAGTTGATCAGAATCCCGCAGAAAATCAAAATCAGAAACAAGATATAAAAATTAACTATAACGATAAGCCGAAAAGTGAGAAAGATTAAGCTTGTAAACTTAAGATTTAAGAGATGCTACATATGGACTTAGTAGATAAGAATTCTCTACTATCATGCCAAAATATGAAGTGGAATTTTTACCAGTATATATTGATGATTAATAACAAATGCTTGTAAGGAAAGTTAATTCTTTAACTCTAAAGGAGGAAACTTTCATGGCCAAGAAGTCGAGACAACAACTTCCTATTGCCAAGAACGAAAGTGTTGAATTCTCAATGGAGTATGCTGATCGTGAAGACCTGAAGGCATTACAGCGTGCTAAAAAGGCAGATAAACGTCAGGAAAAGGATTAACTCTCGGGCACCGTGTAAAGCGGTGCCCTTATGCATTTTTGTAGTCGAAATAGATCAAAAAATGGCGAAAAAAAAGAAGTGAAAAAATGGAGGATATTAATTTCAAAAAGCTGTTGACTATAGATAATATCTGTGATATTCTAGTACATGTCGCTGCTAATTGACACGACACTTTTCCGCAGTAGCTCAGTGGTAGAGCTATCGGCTGTTAACCGATCGGTCGTAGGTTCGAGTCCTACCTGCGGAGCCAGTGGAGAGATGTCCGAGCTGGCCGAAGGAGCACGATTGGAAATCGTGTAGGCGGGGTTAACCCGTCTCGAGGGTTCGAATCCCTCTCTCTCCGCCATTAGATGCATTAAGCGGATAATGAATTCTCACCTAAGGGTTCTCCCGAAGGTGTAGAAGCAAAGAAGTGATTCACGGGACTAGCTTCGCGTCGGAATCCCTCTCTCTCCGCCATTAGATGCTTGTGCGGATAAAGTTTTTCAACAAATAATATGGCCCGTTGGTCAAGTGGTTAAGACACCGCCCTTTCACGGCGGTAACAGGGGTTCGAATCCCCTACGGGTCACCATCTTTATTCAAATGAAGTAGTTAGGGATTCTCACCAAGGGTTCTCCCGAAGGTGCAGAAACAAGGAAGCGAGTTC
>NZ_JAUSTY010000041.1 GCF_030813115.1 Bacillus horti
AAGGAGCCATTCCTGTAATGAAGTAATTTGAGGTTTGAGTAGAAAAGCGCCACTTGGTATACTGGGAAACGTTCCAAGCAGAGAACAAATCCCAATAACGAAAGAGGCGCTCACCATGAAGCATAAACTAAAACAGAAACAGAATCAACGAATTACACGAATTACCGAATCGACCCTTGTCGTCGGAGCGGATATTGCCAAGAAAGTTCATGTAGCTCGTGCAGTGGATTTTCGCGGCATTGAGCTCGGCAAAGATTGCGTGTTCCATAACGATCAGGAAGGGCTAACGAAGCTGTCAGAGTGGATGAAGGAACTTGGCCGCATGCAGGAGAAAACCGACATCGTATTCGGCATCGAGCCTACCGGGCACTACTGGTTCCCGTTAGCGGCATTCTTGGAGGAGCAAGGCATCCAGGTTGTTGTGGTCAATCCACACCATGTGAATAAAAGCAAAGAGTTGGAGGACAACTCCCAGACGAAGAGCGACTACAAGGATGCGAAAGTCATCGCAGACCTGGTTCGTAATGGGAAGTACTCGGTGCCCAATCTGCCGACGAAGGAATATGCCGAACTGCGAATTCTGATGAACCTTCGGGGGAAAATCACCGTGAACCTGAATCAGGTGAAAGCTCGGATCACCGGTTGGACGGACCGTTACTTTCCGGAGTATCCAACCGTGTTCAAGGATTGGACCGGCAAAGCATCACGGATGACGCTGCGCCAGTTCCCCACGCCGGAGGAAATCCTTGCGGAGGGAGCCCGAGGCGCGCTAACGCACTGGAAGACGGAAATCAAGCAAGGAATCGGCATCAAGCGAGCCGAGCGACTGTACGTAGCCGCAATGTCCTCTATTGGACTGACTGAGGGACTGGCGGCAGCCCGAATCGAACTGGCGGCCTTACTGGAGCAGTACGATCTGTACGTCAAGCAGGAAGAAACCATCATGACGAGCGTCATGCAGATTCTGGAGAAGATTCCGGGAACGGAGCACATGTTGAGTGTGCCGGGCGTCGGCGTGCTGACGGTGGCCGGTTTCCTGGCGGAGGTAGGCGACCTGAACAACTACGACCATGGCCAACAGATCATTCGGCTGGCCGGGCTGAATCTGACCGAGAACAGCTCTGGGAAGCGCAAGGGAAAGACTGGCATCAGCAAGCGAGGACGCTCGCGCCTCCGCGCCCTTCTGTTTCGGGTTATGCTGCCGATGGTAGCGAGGAATGCGGAATTCAAAGCGCTCCACAAGTATTACACAACGCGCAGCCAGAACCCGCTGAAGAAGAAGCAATCGATGATCGCGCTGTGTGGAAAGTTGATTCGCGTCTTTTATACACTGGGGACAACGCAGAAGATGTACAACGCAAGGGATGTAATCGGACCGGTTCGGCAAGCGCAGCTTGACCAACACGCAGCCTAAGCCGGCCTGGCAATTCAACGGTTCATAACTCCGTTTATCTCGCTTTATTCACATGTGAACAACACGGACAATGGAAGCACCGGAGAAGCCGAAGGACATCGTCCATAAGGGCAACGACCCTGTAAAGGAGCAAGAATCGGCCTCCACCCCTTGAGAGGTAGAACGAAGGAATGTGAGGGCATCGACCCAGCGTGACATGGGAGGGTAAACCCCAAGGGCGGAAGTGGAGATCCACTGTGCGATCATACCTAATTATCCACAGTCTGGAAACGGATATTGACAGGCTCTGTTCCCGCCTACCCTTTAACGCAGAAATGGGCGCTACCTGACATTCTCCACTCTCCTTCTCAATCTGTCAATGTTGAAAATGGGAGAATACGCGAGAAAACGCGAGAAAACATTACTTTATAGTGGGAG
>NZ_JAUSTY010000042.1 GCF_030813115.1 Bacillus horti
GAGAAGCCAGACCGTAAGGACTGGTGGAGCGCTTAGAAGTGAGAATGCCGGTATGAGTAGCGAAAAGACAAGTGAGAATCTTGTCCGCCGAAAGCCTAAGGTTTCCTGAGGAAGGCTCGTCCGCTCAGGGTTAGTCGGGACCTAAGTCGAGGCCGAAAGGCGTAGACGATGGACAACAGGTCGAAATTCCTGTACCACCTTTCACCGTTTGAGCAATGGGGGGACGCAGGAGGGTAGGGAGAGCGTGCGATTGGAAGTGCACGTCCAAGCAGTGAGGCTAAAGTGTAGGCAAATCCGCACTTTATTAGGCTGGGCTGTGATGGCGAGTGAAAATAGTAGTAGCGAAGTCCCTGATCTCACACTGCCAAGAAAAGCCTCTAGCGAGGCGAAAGGTGCCCGTACCGCAAACCGACACAGGTAGGCGAGGAGAGAATCCTAAGGCGCTCGGGAGAACTCTCGTTAAGGAACTCGGCAAAATGACCCCGTAACTTCGGGAGAAGGGGTGCTCTGGTAGGGTGCAAGCCCGAGAGAGCCGCAGTGAATAGGCCCAAGCGACTGTTTAGCAAAAACACAGGTCTCTGCCAAGCCGTAAGGCGATGTATAGGGGCTGACGCCTGCCCGGTGCTGGAAGGTTAAGGGGAAAGGTTATCCACTTGTGGAGAAGCTTTGAACCGAAGCCCCAGTAAACGGCGGCCGTAACTATAACGGTCCTAAGGTAGCGAAATTCCTTGTCGGGTAAGTTCCGACCCGCACGAAAGGCGTAACGACTTGGGCACTGTCTCAACGAGAGACCCGGTGAAATTGTACTACCAGTGAAGATGCTGGTTACCCGCGACAAGACGGAAAGACCCCATGGAGCTTTACTGTAGCTTGATATTGGATTTTGGTATCGTTTGTACAGGATAGGTGGGAGCCAGAGAAGCCGGGCCGCTAGGTTCGGTGGAGGCAATGGTGGGATACCACCCTAACGGTATTGGAATTCTAACTTGCGCCCGTGATCCGGGTGAAGGACAGTGTCAGGTGGGCAGTTTGACTGGGGCGGTCGCCTCCTAAAGAGTAACGGAGGCGCCCAAAGGTTCCCTCAGAATGGTTGGAAATCATTCGCAGAGTGCAAAGGCATAAGGGAGCTTGACTGCGAGACCTACAAGTCGAGCAGGGACGAAAGTCGGGCTTAGTGATCCGGTGGTTCCGCATGGAAGGGCCATCGCTCAACGGATAAAAGCTACCCTGGGGATAACAGGCTAATCTCCCCCAAGAGTCCACATCGACGGGGAGGTTTGGCACCTCGATGTCGGCTCATCGCATCCTGGGGCTGAAGTAGGTCCCAAGGGTTGGGCTGTTCGCCCATTAAAGCGGTACGCGAGCTGGGTTCAGAACGTCGTGAGACAGTTCGGTCCCTATCTGTCGCGGGCGTAGGAAATTTGAGAGGAGCTGTCCTTAGTACGAGAGGACCGGGATGGACACACCGCTGGTGTACCAGTTGTTCCGCCAGGAGCATAGCTGGGTAGCTAAGTGTGGAAGGGATAAGCGCTGAAAGCATCTAAGCGTGAAGCCCCCCTCAAGATGAGATTTCCCATAGAGTAATCTAGTAAGACCCCTTAGAGATGATGAGGTAGATAGGTCTGGTGTGGAAGCGTGGTGACACGTGGAGCTGACAGATACTAATCGGTCGAGGGCTTAACCAAATAACTACAGTTACTGAAATTCTTCTTATCTTACTGTTATCTAGTTTTGAAGGAGCAAGGAATGGCTGTT
>NZ_JAUSTY010000043.1 GCF_030813115.1 Bacillus horti
AAACATGGTATCAAATTTTATACTTTCTACCCTGAAAATTAACACACCAAGTATAAGTGATATATGTTTTTGGGCAATATGAAACTAACCCTCACTATGTAGTTTTTTTAAAAGTGGGGGCTTAGTTACACTATAAGGATCTACACTTTAAGCAGTATTATCATGTATCTCTACTGTAAGCCCTAGGGATTCTAGTCTTCTTACCGTATTTCTAATTAGGAGATCTTTTTTGAGTCTATCAAAATAATCGGCTCCTAATTCGATGTAGTTTTGTTTCCGTGTTAAAATGATATGGACAATACGTAAGATGCTATGTCCCACTGCAATGGCAGCTCTATTCTTTCCTCGGCGGGCTGCAATACGATGGTACTGAGCAGATAAATAAGTATCTTTCTTTTTTGCCGCTGCGCGCGCTGATTCCACTAAGGCACTGCGCAGTTTTTTATTTCCTTTTCTTGTTTTTGATGACCTTTTTTTACCTGCACTCTCGTCATGACCAGGAGTCATTCCAGCCCAAGAACATAAATGACCAGGAGTTGGGAAACGGGACATATCTGTACCAATCTCCGCTAAGATTTGTTGTGCAGTCCGTTTGTTTACTCCAGGAATGGTATCCAATAATTCAATTTCTTCTTTATATGGCTCCATACGCAAATCAATCTCTTCATCTAATTCATCAATGAGCTGATTGAGATAATCAATATGATCTAATTGTTTTTCCAGCATAATAAGTTGATGACGCACGAGGTTTCCTTCCAAAGCAAGCATAAGCTGATCCTTTTTATTCTTCAATTTCTTTTGGGCCATGTTAGCTAAAACTATGACATCGGTTTCCCCTTGGATAATCGCCTCAAGCATCATTCGTCCAGATACTCCAAGTACATTTGAAGCTACAGATGAAAGTTTGATATTTCCTCCTTCAAGTACTTTTTGAAGTCGATTAACTTCTCTAGTCCGCTCTTCGACGATACTCCGCCTATAACGGATGATTTCACGCAACTCACGTTGCTCTCGGTTGGGAATATAACTTCCTCTGACAAGTCCATGGCGCACGAGACGAGCAATCCATTCCGCATCTTTTACATCTGTTTTTCGACCCGGAACCGATTTAATATGTTGGGCATTCACCACAATCGGTTGAACATCTTCACATTCTAGGAGGTTATAAATAGGCTTCCAATAATCTCCTGTGCTTTCCATGCCTACATGAGTACAATTCTTTGACTTAATCCAATCCACTAATTCCACCAAGTTTCGTGTCATGGTGGCAAATGTTTTTACCTCCTTTCCTTCTGGTGTAATGATGCAGGCAGTGATGTTCTTTTTGTGCACGTCAAGCCCGCAACAATAACGGTATAATACTTCCATCATCAAAACTCCTTACGACTAGATAGATTAAAGGCTGGTGCAACAACCATAATAGGATTATTCTACCCTGCGTGCTTCCTAATCTAGAGCAACATTCCGTGGTGCACCGGGTCGTCGTGGTCCGTCTTATACACGGGTTCATAACACCAAGAAATTACGACCTCCTTCGCCAGCCGTACTAGCAGTATTGACCAAAAAAAGCATGCTTCTTCAGTTTGTAGTTACATTTTCATTTTTTGTGGTGCCGCTTCACGGCATGATGGTCTTATACGT
>NZ_JAUSTY010000044.1 GCF_030813115.1 Bacillus horti
GCTTTCGGCGGACAAGATTCTCACTTGTCTTTTCGCTACTCATACCGGCATTCTCACTTCTAAGCGCTCCACCAGTCCTTACGGTCTGGCTTCTCAGCCCTTAGAACGCTCCCCTACCACACTAGAGGTTAGAAGTTAGACGTGAGAGAAAATTAGAGAGATTGCCAATTCTTGTGAAGTTTATTTAATTGCTTCCCTAATTGGTCTGCTCTTTCCCACAGTAATCCATATTGTTCCTCTGAGATATAGCTAAAATCTTTAGCATAATCCAATAAAACTTGAACTTCATTGCATGAGCCTAAAGCAATTAAAAGAAATCGTTTAAAATCAGCTACAGATTGCTTCTTGCCATATCCTTCAGCAATATTGAGCGGAATAGATATTGCTGCTCTTCTTAACTGACTTCCTAACTCATACTGTTCATGTTTTGGGAACTGGTGGGTCACCTGATGAATATCTTTCCCAAGGTTATACGACTGTTGATACACTCGTAAATCTCGGTAGCTTTTAATCATCTTTTCCTCCAACTTCTCACTTCTTACTTCTAACCTCTAGCATCCATAGCTTCGGTGATACGTTTAGCCCCGGTACATTTTCGGCGCAGAGTCACTCGACCAGTGAGCTATTACGCACTCTTTAAATGGTGGCTGCTTCTAAGCCAACATCCTGGTTGTCTGAGCAACTCCACATCCTTTCCCACTTAACGTATACTTGGGGACCTTAGCTGATGGTCTGGGCTGTTTCCCTTTCGACTATGGATCTTAGCACTCATAGTCTGACTCCCGGAATAAAGTACGTGGCATTCGGAGTTTGACTGAATTCGGTAATCCTGTGGGGACCCCTAGTCCAATCAGTGCTCTACCTCCACAACTCATCTTCCGAGGCTAGCCCTAAAGCTATTTCGGGGAGAACCAGCTATCTCCGTGTTCGATTGGCATTTCACCCCTACCCACACCTCATCCCCGCACTTTTCAACGTGCGTGGGTTCGGGCCTCCATTCAGTGTTACCTGAACTTCACCCTGGACATGGGTAGATCACACGGTTTCGGGTCTACGACCCCGTACTTTCGCCCTATTCAGACTCGCTTTCGCTGCGGCTCCGTCTCTTCAACTTAACCTGGCACGGAATCGTAACTCGCCGGTTCATTCTACAAAAGGCACGCCGTCACACATTAATGGTGCTTCGACTGATTGTAGGCACACGGTTTCAGGTTCTTTTTCACTCCCCTCCCGGGGTGCTTTTCACCTTTCCCTCACGGTACTGGTTCACTATCGGTCACTAGGTAGTATTTAGCCTTGGGAGATGGTCCTCCCAGATTCCGACGGGGTTTCACGTGTCCCGCCGTACTCAGGATCCGTCCCGGAGGGACAAGGGTTTCGGCTACGTGGCTGTTACACCCTATGGCTGACCTTTCCAGATCAATTCGCCTACCCTCGTCCTTTCTTACTCCGTATGGGACGTCCTACAACCCCAGCATGCAAGCA
>NZ_JAUSTY010000045.1 GCF_030813115.1 Bacillus horti
ATCACTAGCGTTGCATTAATTATATTTAAAAATTCATAATACACAAAATGTTTAGATTCATATTGTCCGAGGGACAAAAAAATCCTTTACAATGGAAGTACAGGTGGTTTCCTGTCCAAATCCAATGCAAAGGACTAGCCTATGGACAAGAATACACTATTTATGCTATTTGGTAAATGGATAAATCCTATTAATTTCTTGAATTTTCAAGAAGAAATTGTGAAACTTCAGCAAGACAAGTATGTGAAGAAGCTGACAACGAAAGCTTTTCTTCTCCTCATGCTTCATGCTCAGTTGCATGAAAAAGAAAGTTTAAGAGCCATCTCCGATGGCTTGCTTGATGAAGACCTTCAAGCTGAGTTAGGACTCGATTCGATTAGTGCTTCACAATTATCTCGGAAGAATAATGAAGTTGATCCGTCACTTTTATCACGAGTATTTCTTGATCTTGTTCAAGAAATACAATCCCATAGGCATCATAGTATTCCGAAAAGAATGCCTTTGAAAATTATTGATTCGAGCACTATCCCACTTAACTTGACCCATTATAGATGGGCCGAATTTCGTAAAACCAAGTCGGGTGTTAAACTGCATCTACGGTTGGTGTTTGCGGATCACCATCAAGCCTATCCAGACAAAGTAACCATAACCAATGCTAGGGAACACGATCGCAACCAACTAGAAGTGCTTGTAGACGACAAGAATGTCATGTATGTGTTTGATCGTGGGTATATGGATTATAAAACGTTTGATTACTACTTTGACGAAGGCATTTTTTTCGCTTCCCGTCTTAAGAAAAATGCTGTTGTTCGAATTCTAGAATCCTTTTCGGTTACAGAAGGAAGTCCGATTACTTCCGATTCTATGGTCGTTTGTGGAACACCCCAATCACGTACCGAAAATGTATTCCGTCTCATCGAGACGGTGGATACAAAAGGAAATCAGATCCGAATTTTGACGAATCGATTTGATATAAGTGCCGAAGAAATCGGTGAAATTTATCGATCAAGGTGGGCTATTGAATTATTCTTCAAATGGCTCAAGCAGCATGTAAGGATCAAGAAATTTTATGGCATGAGCGAAACCGCTTTGCAAAATCAAATCTACATAGCACTTATCACGTACTGTCTACTAGTGCTTCTTCGACTAGAAACGGATGCAAAGCAGTCTTTGTTACAACTTAAACGATGGTTACAAGTTTTACTTTGGAAGTCTTATGAGAGCTTTTTGAAGAGAATTCACTTCCGGAAAAAACAACAATTAAAGGGTGTGCCTTAATTACTCATTCGGTCATGCCACTCAGTTTACTTGTATATTTTACCAAATGGACAGAGCCACTTTTATTTGGATAGTATCTTTTTTAGCTCTTCGAGCTAAAAGATTTGTTCAGAATAGTCAGTTATATAGTAAATGAACTTTTATGCAACACTAGTGA
>NZ_JAUSTY010000046.1 GCF_030813115.1 Bacillus horti
TTTCTCCACCAGTTGCCTGTCAGCTACTAAGCGACTTGGTTCTTACTTAGATCGGACTTCCACCGACTAGCAATTAACGGCTTGCTGGGCACGCAAAGTGTAATAGAGATCCTAGAGATCCCTGCTTAGAAGAAGATTAATCCTCTTAACCACACTAAAGTGATATACGTCTTTTAAGTTCAACTTGATCAAATAGTAAAGCCCCCACTGAAGTGAGGAACTTTTTATTTAATCAGGATATGTCTCACAAATCTGCCACCACGGACAACTTGTAACTTGTGAGGAAGCTTCAGTAGCTAAGGCACCTGTTGTAAGGGATAAAACTAACGTTAGGGTAAAGAAACCTGCTAAAAATTTCTTCATAGTGGTAATCTCCTTTCTTCCATTTGTTATTTATATTCAGAACATTACGTTAATTATTAATGAATTTCAACCATAATCCTTCTTCAATGTTCGACATGGTAGTCCATAAATAAACCTTTGACTACAGAGGCAAATACTCGATATCTAATATGATAAGGAACAGCTTGGCCATGATAGTATATAAATTACTCAGAGTATATGCCCAGGTATCCATAATCAGGCTATTGTTACCGTTACATTTGTACAAACCAAGCATAGACTAACCACGTAAGCACAGCACTAATTAAGGAGGGATTTTATGTCTGGTGCAGTTGTAGGAGGATTCGGTGGAGGATTTGCCCTTATCGTCGTATTGTTCATCTTATTAATTATTATCGGTTGTAGTTGTTTTGGTGGCGGATTTGGAGGAAGAGTATACTAAGTATCCTTTTTTCTTTGATTAGTCCCTGTTCTTACAGGGGCTATTTTTCATTTGAGGTTATAAAGAGATATACGTCCTTAATATCCTCCCTGTTGGCTAACCATTGACAGACCAGCTCTAACAGAGGAAAGTCATTCATAGTACGTATGTATAACTCATACACTTGATCTGTGTGCAAACTATTTGACAGCCAGTTTGAGGATTGTATCAATACTATATACTAAAACGTTCATTAGCTCCACCTCGATATATTAGTTTCTAAAGTAACACAAATTCCTTCTTGGACAAAATAAAAAAGCCCCATCCTAAGATAAAGTGCCCCCTTTGTAAAGGACATTTAAAAAAAGCCTAGGCAAGAGCCCTTAGAAGATGATCTCTGTATTGAACAGGGGTCATCTTTTTTCGATTCCATTGATATCTATAGTGGTTATGGTAGGTCATATATTGCTTAATTTCTTTTTTTATCTCATCTAGAGTTGAACATTCTTTAATAGTGGTTTCATCCTTAAG
>NZ_JAUSTY010000047.1 GCF_030813115.1 Bacillus horti
TGCTCTTCTGTCAATAAAGTAGACACAATAAGTTACGCAACTTCCTGATAATAGAGTTGCTCAAAGCGCACTGGTGACATGTAACCAATGGTACTGTTGGATCGTTTCCGGTTGTAAAAGAATTCAATATACCGATAAAGCTTCTGCTGGGCTTCTTCTTTCGTCTTGAATTTGGGTCTGCTGTAAATCAACTCACGCTTTAAGATGCTATGAAAGGCTTCTATACAGGCGTTGTCATAACAGTTCCCCTTCCGACTCATACTTGGCTCCATTTCGTAGCTTTCCAACTGCGCTCGGTACTCTTTGGATGCATATTGTGAGCCACGGTCGGAATGGTGAATCAGTCCCTTCGGAGGGGTCTTTCTTTCATAGGCCATCTTCAGGGCCTCTAGAGTGAGATCTGTCGTCATGCGATCACTTAGCTTCCAGCCCACTATTTGTTTTGTGTATAGATCCAAGATGCTAGCCAGATAGAGCTTCCCCTGGCGGCATGGAATGTAGGTGATGTCTGCTACCCATTTTTCATTGGGTTTCGTTGCCTTAAAATCTTGGTTTAGAATGTTAGGAGCGATGGGCAGGTCATGACTAGAGTCCGTTGTAACGACTTTAAACTTCTTAGCCATACACGACCGGAGGTTGTGTTCTCGCATGATAACACCTACCGTGCGCTCAGAGACTATCCATCCTTCTTCCAACAGTTTTCCATGGATTCTAGGGCTGCCATACGTTTCTTCCGAGTCATAAAAGAACCAGGTCACACGCTCAATTAAATGGGCTTTACGCTTCGCACGTTCGGAGGGCTCTGAGGCTCTCCACTTGTAATAGCCACTCCTTGATACCTTAAGGACTTCGCACATCTTCTTTAATCGAAACTCATAGCGATGATCTTCGATAAATTGGAACCTTAGTTCTTTGCTTTGCTGAAGATGTGCATGGCCTTTTTTAAGATAGCGATCTCTTCCTTCAGGTCTTCAATCTCTCGGTCCCTTTCTTCTAGCTGTTGCGATTGCTGACGAAGGGTTTCCCCCTGATTCACAGGCTCATTCTCGAATTCTCGGTACTTTCCAAGCCAGTTACGCAATGTGCTTGCGCTGATATTTAACTCGTCGGCTATTTGCTCTATAGACTTCGACTGCTCTTGCACGTACTTCACCGTTTCACGTTTAAATGTTTCGTTATACTTTTGTCTTGCCCCACTCATTTGTGACACCCTCTCCGTCTTCTTTCTTTTATTATCTACGTGTCTTTTATGAGTGTCCACTTTTTATTCTAACTGCA
>NZ_JAUSTY010000048.1 GCF_030813115.1 Bacillus horti
AGCGGAAAACGGGGGTCGAACCCGCGACCTTCGCCTTGGCAAGGCGACGCTCTACCACTGAGCTATTTCCGCATGTCACGTATACACTGTATTCAATTAATAAAGTATCGCTAAAAAATAATGGTGCGGGTGAAGGGACTCGAACCCCCACGCCGTAAAGCGCTAGATCCTAAGTCTAGTGCGTCTGCCAATTCCGCCACACCCGCATGTGTTGTCGTGAGCCATGAAGGACTCCGACGCAGCTAATCCCGTTCCCTTACCTTCTCTTGTTCATTAAGATACGAGAGAATCTTATAAGGAGAGTGCTGCTAGGCTATTTTGTAAATGGTGAGCCATGAAGGACTCGAACCTTCGACCCTCTGATTAAAAGTCAGATGCTCTACCAACTGAGCTAATGGCTCATGCTCTAAAAAAATCTGGTGCCGGCGAGAGGACTTGAACCCCCAACCTACTGATTACAAGTCAGTTGCTCTACCAGTTGAGCTACACCGGCACATGTTTTTTATCGTCTCATTTTTATGAGGACAAGTGATATCTTAACACGTCTACTTTTGAAAAGCAATAGCTTTTTTCTTTTGTTTTGTTGTTAATTCCAAAGTCTTAGTTTTCTTACTATTTAGCATCCCTATAAATAGTAGTTCTAATCGTATAATTTGTTCCCTAAAGTATAATATTATCGCTATCTCTTCAGAATAATTTTAGGTAATACCATATTTTTTCTTACTGTTTTTTTGGAAAATCTATCTTCTAATAGAGGTAGGTACCTTAGCTCTGTTTTGAACTTCCGATATTTCTATAGGCACATATGCACTTTAAGCGTTCAAATTCTATAGATTTGCCTTCTAAGGAAGGATGTATCCGTTAGGATCGAATTAATCAATACAAGAGCCAGAGACGACAATAATGTCGTTTTTTTGGTAAAGAAGAAACACGGCATTTGAAACGCAAAAAAACAGCTTCTCAATTGAAGTCGTTTGGTTTCCCCGGCAACGTCCTCCCGCACCGAGCGACACTTCTCCTGTCCACGCTTCGAGGTTGGCATCGGAACCTTCCTCTAATCATGGATGCCCTTCTCCGAGTTGGCTGCGATTCAGGTTCCGGATACTCTTTCAGCGAATGACGAGAGTGGACG
>NZ_JAUSTY010000049.1 GCF_030813115.1 Bacillus horti
ACTGGTTTGGGCTGTTTCCGTTTCGCTCGCCGCTACTCAGGAAATCGCATTTGCTTTCTCTTCCTCAGGGTACTTAGATGTTTCAGTTCCCCTGGTCTGCCTTCTCATCCCCTATATATTCAAGGATGGATTCTACTCGATAAGGAGTAGAGGGTTTCCCCATTCGGAAATCCCCGGTTCAACGCTTACTTACAGCTCCCCGAGGCATATCGGTGTTCGTCCCGTCCTTCGTCGGCTCCTAGTGCCAAGGCATCCACCGTGCGCCCTTTGTAGCTTAACCTAAAAGCGGATTACGTCATTTGACAATGCGTTCTCCTTGGTTTGTTAATCAAAGGTCTGTTTGGATAAATCCTTAGACTTCTCAAGTTACTCGGATTGATTTCTCTCTCCGGTGAAACTCTTCTTTACTGTTATCTAGTTTTCAAGGTGCAAGTTTGATCAGCAAGCTGATCGCATCGCTTTTAGCGACAAAAAATAGTTTACCATAGATCTAGCTTGTTTGACAACAGCTAGTTGCTGGTAAAACAGGTAAATCATTCGTATGGTGGAGCCAAGCGGGATCGAACCGCTGACCTCCTGCGTGCAAGGCAGGCGCTCTCCCAGCTGAGCTATGGCCCCATAATAGGATTTGGCTATAGAAAGTAAAAGCGACGACTTCTTCTTTTTATTTTGCTCAAAAGAAAATTCCGTCATCCATCATTTAAATAGCGTTCTACGGTTATTTAAATGTCTAGCCTGTTTCTTTTATTCTGTTTTTGCCTTTACCAGCTAGATTATGGTGGGCCTAAATGGACTCGAACCATCGACCTCACGCTTATCAGGCGTGCGCTCTAACCAGCTGAGCTATAGGCCCACGTCGACTAGGGTAAAGCATGAGAGTGTAGAACCCTCAAAACTGAACAAAGAAGGAAACCAAAGCGTGTCTACAGTACCCAAGGTACTGTGTCGATTATGGAAATACTCCATAGAAAGGAGGTGATCCAGCCGCACCTTCCGATACGGCTACCTTGTTACGACTTCACCCCAATCATCTATCCCACCTTAGGCGGCT